>JAVEVZ010000069.1:0-11330 GCA_034004805.1 Spongiibacteraceae bacterium
CTGTATCTGCCCAAGGTGCAGCCGGTGCTGGACGTGGTGGTCGAGGACAGTCCCGCAGCGCGCGCCGGCCTGCGGGTGGGCGACCGCCTGCTCAGCGCCGATGGCCAGGCCATCGAGGACTGGAGCGCCTGGGTGGACCTGATCCGCGCCCGCCCCGAGCAGTCCATCCTGGTCAGCCTGGAGCGCGATGGCGCCGTGCTGCAGGTGGCGTTGACCCCCGCGCGGCTGGTCGATGCAGAGGGCAAGGTCTACGGTCAGGTGGGCGTCAGCCCGGCACTCCCGGAATGGCCACCCGAGATGTTGCGCACCTTCCACTATTCACCCCTTGAGGCCCTGGGCGCGGCAGGGCAGCGCACCGCGGAACTCACGGCATTCACCTTTGACTCCCTCAGGAAGATGCTGGTGGGTCTGATCAGCCCGAAGAACTTGAGCGGGCCGATAACGATTGCTAAAGTGGCCGCCGCCTCGGCCAACAGCGGACTGGACGCCTACCTGAGCTTCCTGGCCCTGCTGAGTATCAGTCTGGGCGTGCTCAATCTGCTGCCTATTCCGGTGCTGGATGGCGGACATATTCTGTATGGGCTGATCGAACTGGTGCGGGGCAAGCCCCTGTCGGAACGTTTCCAGGCACTCGGCTACCAGGTCGGGTTGGTGATAATCGTCGGCGTGATGGTGCTGGCGGTGTATAACGATATCGCCCGTCTGTGATACAGCCTATCCACTAAAAACAACGCGCGATGCAGGTTTTCTGTGTCGTCGGAAACGGTTTGGGTACTTGATGAAACGGCTTTGTAGCTTCCTGTTGTTGCTGTCACTCGCGTGGCCGTTGATATCGCAGGAAGCGTTGGTGATTTCCGACATCCGCGTCGAGGGCCTGCAGCGCATTTCCGCCGGCAGCGTATTCGCCGCCATGCCCATCAATGTGGGCGACCGCCTGGACCAGTTCGCGGTGCGCGACGCCATACGCTCGCTGTTTCGCACCGGCAATTTCGATGATATCCAGATTCAGCTGGAAGGCACGGTACTGGTGGTGCTGGTGCAGGAGCGGCCCTCGATCAGCGAGATCAAAATCGAAGGCAACAAGGCCATCGAAACCAAGGCGCTGCTGGAGGGCCTGAAAAAAGCCGGCCTCGCCGAAGGGCAGGTGTTCAAGCGCTCCACCCTCGAAGGTATGCGCATGGAACTGGCGCGCCAGTACGTCTCCCAGGGTCGCTATGACGCGAGTATCGACACCGATGTGTCGGCCCAGCCGCGCAACCGGGTGGCGATCAATATCGATATTGACGAGGGCAGTACGGCGGCCATCAAGCATATCGGCATCATCGGAAACAGTGTCTACGACGATAAATTGCTGCTCGACGAGTTCGAGCTGAAGAGCACAGGCTGGTTTTCGTGGATCAGCGGCAACGACAAATACGCGCGCGAGAAACTGCGCGGCGACCTGGAAAAGCTCAACTCCTATTACCTGGACCGCGGCTATATCCAGTTCAACGTTGATTCCACTCAGGTGTCCATCACCCCGGAGCGCGACGCGGTCTATATCAGTACCAACGTCAGCGAAGGCGAAAAGTACACAGTTGGCAAGGTTGACCTGTCCGGCGACATTGTTCTCAGCGAGGAGGAACTGCGTCCGTTCGTACTGGTGCAGCCCGGCCAGACCTTCTCCCAGGCGCTGGTGACCAATACCGAAGATCTGCTCACCAAGCGCCTCGGCAATGAGGGCTATAACTTTGCCAAGGTGTCCGGGATTCCGGATGTGGACGAAGAGACCAAGACGGTCGATATCAAGCTGTTTGTCGACCCCGGCAAGCGCACCTATGTGCGCCGCATTTCGTTCCGCGGCAACAACCGCACGGCTGACGAGGTGCTGCGCCGCGAGATGCGCCAGATGGAGTCTGCGCCGGCCTCCAGCGCCCAGATCGAACTGTCGCGCATACGCCTGGAGCGGCTGGGCTTCTTCAAGGAAGCCAAGATCCAGACCGACGAGGTACCGGGCACTGACGATATGATCGACCTGCAGTACTCCGTCGAGGAGCAGCCCTCGGGCAGCATTGGCGCGAGTATCGGTTTTTCCCAGGACTCGGGGATTCTGCTGGGCGCCAACCTGCAGCAGAACAACTTCCTGGGCACCGGCAAACAGGTGGGGATCGGCGTCAACAAGAGCAACTACCTCACCAATATCCGCTTCAGCTACGTCAATCCCTACTTCACGGAAGACGGGGTCAGCCGCGGCTTCTCGGTGTTCTACCGCAAGGCGGATCTCGAAGAGATCAACGTCGCCAGCTACACCACCGACACCATCGGTGCCTCGCTGAGCTTCGGTTATCCGATCAAGGAGACGCAGCAGCTGGGTTTCGCTTTCACCCTGTCCAACACCGAGATCCAGGCCGGCATCGGCGCGGTACAGGAAATCATCGCGAGCCCGCGCACCATCAAGGGCGTCGGCAGTTATTACACGTCGGAGTTCAACACTACGACCGGCCTCTACAACAACCCCGAAGTACTGCAGCCTTTTGACGCCATGGCCAACAGCGGTTTGCTGGCCGACGGTGTTGCCCCGGGCTTCCTCGACCTGTACGGCGACGATTACAACAACCTCACCACCACCCTGAGCTGGACCCAGTCCACGCTCAACCGCGGCCAGCTCGCCACGCGCGGCGCGTCACAGAGCGTGGCGTTTGAAATTTCCGTCCCGGGCAGCGACCTGGAGTACTGGAAACTGACCTATAACGGCCAGATATTCTTCCCGCTCACCCAGAGCCTGACCCTGCGCCTGCGCACCGAGCTGGGCTATGGCGGTGGCTATGGCGATCTGGAGCATCTGCCGTTCTACGAGAACTTCTTCGGCGGCGGCTTTGGCTCGGTGCGCGGCTTCAAGAGCAACACCCTCGGGCCCCGCAGTACCCCCGCCAACCTGTACCGGCTGGGGGTTGCCACCACCGGCCTGGTGGGTGATGCCAACGATACCGACTGCGGCGGCGATGCCGACAGCAACGGTATCTGTGATTCCAGCGGCCGCGTCATAGGCACTGCGCGTACCCGCGCCGGCGAATTTTCCTATGTCGTCGACCCCAACACAGGCAAGATCATCGTCGATCCGGACTACAACGACGACGATCCCTTCGGCGGCGACGTGCTGGTGGAAGTCGGCGCCGAGTTGCTGTTTCCGCTGCCATTCATCAAGGATCAGCGCTCCCTGCGCACCGCATTCTTCATTGATGGCGGCAACGTATTCAGTACCAATTGCGGGGCCAGCCAGCTAAACTGCAGCAATGTTGACTTCAACGAATTGCGTTATTCCGTGGGTTTTGGCCTGACCTGGATCAGCGGTTTTGGCCCGCTTACTTTCAGTGTGGCGAAGGCGCTGAACGCCGGCGACAGAGACCGGACGGAATTCTTCCAGTTCTCGTTGGGTCGCGGCTTTTAATTCAAAATTATCTGGAGAACGTCCGTGTTGAACAGTATCAAATACCTTGCAGTGGTGATGGCCCTGGTGATTTCGGCCGGCGCCCTGGCCGAAGGCAAAGTCGCCGTGCTGGATGTGGACCGCGCCATACTGCAGACGCAGGAAGCCACCAAGCGCTTCAAGGCGTTGCAGGATCAGGCTGATTTCAAGGCGGATCGCGCCGAGTTCGAGAAGCTCAAGAAGCTGCAGGAAGACTTGGTCAAGCAGTACCAGAAGGATCTCGCGGTCATGAGCAATGACCAGAAGGAAGCACAGCGCAAGAAGATCGCTTCGGCGCAGGCTGACCTCGAACACGTGGGTCGCAAACTGCAGGCCGCCGAGCAGGAAGTGGCTCAGGCCCTGGCCCAGGAAATGGCGCCCAAGCTGCAGGCAGTGGTCGCCGATATCATCAAATCCGAAGGGATCGGCCTGCTGATCAACAGCAAGGCCGTCATGCACGCCGATACGTCCTTCAACGTGACCGCCAAGGTGACGGAAAAGCTCAATCAGGCCAAGTAATGCCCGTGCACTACACGCTGGGGCAATTGGCTGAACTGCTTGGCGTCGAGTGTCGGGGTGACGCTGCCACGGTCATTACCGGCCTGGCCACCCTCGCTGCTGCCCAACCCGGGCAGTTGTCGTTTCTGGCCAACCGTCAGTACCTCGCCGATCTGCGCGTGACCCGCGCCAGCGCCGTGATTGTCGCGGCCGAGTTCGCCGGGGACGCGCCCTGCGCCTGCCTCGTCAGTGCCCAGCCCTACCTGAGCTTTGCGCGGGCGAGCGCACTGTTTGATACCGCGCCGGCGGAGGTTGCGGGTATACATCCCTCCGCGGTCGTCGATCCGGGCGCCGAACTGGCTGCCGATGTCAGCATCGGACCCGGCGCGGTCATCGGAGCCGGCGCGGTGATCGGGGAGGGGGTGTGCATTGGTGCGCACACGGTGGTGGGCCCGGATTGCAGGGTGGGCGCCGGCAGTCGCCTGCACGCACGCGTAACCCTGTACCACCGGGTGCGTATCGGCGCGCAGTGCGTGATTCATTCGGGCGCTGTATTGGGCGCCGACGGCTTCGGCTTCGCGCCGGGGCCGCAGGGCTGGGAGAAGGTCCATCAACTGGGTGGGGTATGGATCGGTGACGGCGTGGAAATCGGCGCCAATACCACCATTGATCGCGGTGCGCTGGACGATACGGTGATCGGTGACGGCGTGATCATCGACAACCTCGTGCAGATCGCGCACAACGTGCGCATCGGTGACGGCAGCGCAATTGCGGGCTGTGTCGGCATTGCGGGGAGCGCAGTCATCGGCAAACGCTGTACCATAGCCGGCGGCGCGGGCATTGTCGGCCACGTTGAAATTGCCGATGGCGTGCATGTCACCGGCATGACCATGATCACCGGCTCCATCGCGGAGCGCGGTTCCTGGTCGTCGGGTACGACCATGGATACCACGCGCAACTGGCGCCGCAATGCGGTGCGCTTTGCGCAGCTGGACAAAATGGCGCGGCGTTTGGCGCGTCTGGAGGCCCGTCTCGATGGGCTGAATCGGGATAAAGACAACGACAACAGCGAAGCGCACAAAGTCTGAGGGCGTCTGGGACCATGATGCAAGTTAACGAAATTCGCGAGTACCTTCCGCACCGGTATCCATTTCTGCTGGTGGACCGGGTGGTGGAACTCACCCTCGGCGAGTCGATCGTGGCGATCAAGAATGTCACGATCAACGAGCCGTTTTTCAATGGCCATTTTCCCGGCCTGCCGATCATGCCGGGCGTATTGATTGTCGAGGCGATGGCGCAGGCTGCGGGCATACTGGGGTTTAAAACCCTGGATAAAAAACCTGCGGATGGTTCCATCTACATGTTCGTGGGTGCCGACGAAGTACGTTTCAAACGCCAGGTGGTGCCCGGCGACCAGCTGGAGCTGCGGGCCCGCTATGTGGCTGACAAACGCGGCATCTGGAAATTTGCGGTCAGCGCCTATGTCGGCGGCGAGATCGCTGCCTCTGCCACCATACTCTGTGCGGACCGCCCCAAGCCGTGATTCATCCGCAGGCGCTCATTGATCCGTCGGCGCGTATCGGCAAGGACGTGCGCATCGGTCCGTGGACCGTTATCGGGCCGGATGTGGAGATCGGCGATCACTGCGTGATTGCCTCCCATGTGGTGATCAAGGGGCCAACGCAGATTGGCGCCCACAACCAGATCCTGCAGTTTTCCTCGGTGGGTGAAGACACTCCCGACCTTAAATACCGGGGCGAACCGACGCGGCTTGTGATCGGCGATCACAATATTATCCGCGAGGGTGTGACCATCCATCGCGGCACGGTGCAGGATCGCGCCGAAACCCGCATCGGCAACCACAACCTGTTGATGGCTTATGTGCATGTGGGCCATGATTCGGTGATCGGCGATCACTGCATCCTGGTCAACAACGCCTCCCTGGCGGGCCATGTGCATATCGGTGACTGGGCGATTCTGTCCGGCTACACCCTAGTGCACCAGTTCTGCCATATCGGCGCCCATGCCTTCACCGGCGCCGGCTGCTTTATCAGCAAGGACGTGCCGGCCTATGTTATGGTCACCGGCAGTCCTGCCGAAGCCAAGACCATCAATGCCGAGGGTTTGAAGCGGCGCGGTTTCAGCGCTGCCACCATCACCGTGCTG
Source organism: Spongiibacteraceae bacterium (assembly GCA_034004805.1). Taxonomy (GTDB): domain Bacteria; phylum Pseudomonadota; class Gammaproteobacteria; order Pseudomonadales; family CAMLJR01; genus JAVEVZ01. The sequence goes on from JAVEVZ010000069.1 coordinate 6,110, forward strand.
CGCCGCGCCTACAAAACCATCTACCGCCAGGGCCTGACAGCAGATGCTGCGATCGCCGAGCTGACGCCGCTGGTGGCCGAGTGTCCGGCGCTGGCGCCGATGCTCGACTCCCTGCGCAATTCCACCCGCGGCATTGTTCGCTGATACGCCGATGGCCAGCCCGCTGCATGTCGGAATCATCGCTGGCGAAGCCTCCGGCGATACCCTGGGCGCGGGCCTTATGGCGGCCATACAGGCGCGGTATCCGGACGCGCGGTTCTCGGGCATAGGCGGCCCGCAGATGCTGGCGCTGGGCTTTCAAAGCCTGTATCCCATGGAGCGTCTGTCGGTCATGGGCCTGGTCGAGCCGCTCAAGCGCCTGCCGGAGCTGCTGCGCATCCGCCGCGATCTGGGCCGCCACTTTCTCGCGGAGCGCCCCGCCGTGGTGGTCGGCATCGACTCACCGGATTTCAACCTGGGTCTGGCGTTGCGCTTGCGGCGCGCGGGCCTGAAAACCTGTCATTACGTCAGCCCGTCGGTATGGGCCTGGCGCCAGGGCCGTATTCGCAAGATCGCCAAAGCGGTCGACCATATGCTGGTGCTGTTTCCCTTCGAGGCGGACTTCTACCACCAGCACGGGGTCCCGGCGACGGTGGTGGGCCACCCACTGGCCGACACGCTGCCGCTGGAGCCCGACCAGGCGGCGGCGCGCCAGATCCTGGGGCTGCCGGCCGAGGGGCGGATCCTGGCGTTGATGCCCGGCAGCCGCGGCGGCGAGGTGGCGCATATGGGTGCGGATTTTCTTGCTACCGGGCGCTGGTGCTGCGAGCGACTGCCGGGCCTGCAACTGGTGCTGCCGGCGGCTTCGCCCGAGCGCAAACAACAGCTGCAGGCGCTGATCGAAAGTCACGGCCAGGGCCTGCCTCTGCGCTTGCTGGACGGCCAGGCCCGGCTGGCCATGGCGGCTGCCGACGCTGTGCTGATGGCGTCCGGCACCACCACCCTCGAGGCTCTGCTGCTCAAGCGGCCCATGGTGGTGGCGTACCGCATGGCCTGGCTGTCCTATGCCATTGTCCGCCGTCTGGTGAAGGCGCCGTTTATCTCCCTGCCAAACCTGCTGGCGGGCCGGGAACTGGTGCCCGAGCGGCTGCAGGACGAGGTGTGCGCCGATGTTCTGGGGCCGCTGTTGCTCACCCGCCTCACCGACAGCGCCGAACGGCTGCGTCTGCACGGCGACTTCACCCGCATCCACGAGAGCCTGCGCCGCGACGCCAGCCGGCAGGCGGCACGGGTGGTGCTGGAGCTGGCCGGTGTCTGACTGGCGGGTGCGCAGCAGCGCCTACAGCAGGGTGGCCGGCGTCGACGAAGTGGGGCGCGGCCCGTTGGCCGGCGACGTGGTGGCCGCGGCGGTCATCCTCGACCCCGCCCGCCCTATCGACGGTCTTGCCGATTCCAAGAAACTCACGGAAAAGCGCCGCGAAGCCCTGTTTCCCGTGATCCAGGCGCGCGCCCTGGCCTGGGCGGTGGCGCGCTGTACCCCCGCGGAAATCGACCGGCTCAATATCCTGCAGGCGAGCCTCAAGGCCATGGAGCGGGCGGTCGCTGCGCTGGGCATCCTGCCCGACTACGTACTGGTGGACGGCAACCGCACGCCGCGCTGGCGCTATCCCGGTGAGCCGGTGGTCAAGGGCGACAGCCTGGTTCCCGCGATTGCCGCGGCCTCCATACTTGCCAAGGTGGTTCGCGATCGGGAAATGATCGACCTGGACCGCCTGTATCCCGGCTACGGCCTGGCGGTCCACAAGGGTTATCCCACCGCCGCGCACCGCGCAGCCCTGCAGCGCCTGGGGCCGTCGCCGATACACCGGCGCAGCTTCGGGCCGGTGCGGCTCTGTTTGGAGTCTGATTTTGGGACGTCTGACGTCTGACGCAGGACGCAAGACGCAAGACGCAGGACGCAAGACGTGGGGCGCAGGGCGCTGCGCGGTATTTCCGCTGTCGCTGTGGTGATGCTCCCCGACCCGAAGGGCGAGGCCGATCTGCTGTGCCGTGAATTGCCTATGGCGTGTGCTGAGCGGTGGTTATTCCGTTTTTTCCAGCGTGTAAATAGCGTCGATTGGACACTCGCGCCGTATGCCCGCGCTGTCCTTTAACCGGATGCTGTCGAATTTTGTCAGCTGGCCTGCGGTATTGGTAAAGCCAATGGTTTCTACCGCAGACAGTTCATGACAGGGAACACGCAGGCTGACCAGATAGCGTCGAGACGGCCCGGTATCGATAATGATGTGCTTGCTGTCGAGGTGGTTCCAGCCGTTGAGGCGGTAGTTCTGGATGTCGCGAACGGCCTCACCCTGGCGGTAGCCACGATCGCTCAGGCGCTGTTCCAGTGAGGCGTGTTCACCGGTACTGACGCAGGCCGCCAGGGCCAGGTTCAGGCTGACTAAGACTGTCCTCCAGGTTCGTTTGCGCATGAATTCTCTCCTGACCAAGGGGATAGAGGGGCGTATTCACCTCTCAGAGGCAGCGCCAATACCACTGGCACGCAATATTGCCGATGGGTTGCTGAAAGCGCCCCGGTACTTCAGCGCTTAAGGCAGCAAAAACCCGACAAAATTCCTCGTCTACCCGCTGCCGGCTATCCTTGCGCCGGCTCGGCACAGGCGGGATTTTGCTATGACGGGCTGATACCGGGTGAGCAGCGGTCGCGGCGTCTGCCAGGTCCTGCCTGTGCTTCAGGCTGCGTCTGCCGCCGCTATGGCGCGAATCTTTGCCACGATGGCGCGCAGGCCGTTGCCGCGGGTAGGGCTAAGGTGCCGTTCGAGATCAAGGCGCTGGAAATAGGCGTCGATATCAAAGTCGCGTATCTGTGCCGGGGTGCGATTGTCGTAGGCCGCCAGTATCAAGGCCAGCAGGCCGCGCACGATGATGGCGTCGCTGTCGACGATAAAATGCAGGCGACCCTGATTCTGGCGTACGTCCATCCACACCTGGCTCTGACAGCCTTTGACCAGGCGGTCGGGAGTCTGCAGTGACGGGTCCATCGCTGGCAACGCCTTGCCCAGGTCGATGATGTAGCGATAGCGCTCTTCCCAGTTATCGAAGAATTCGAGGTCTTCCAGAATCTCGTCGGTGCTGGCCAGTGTCATGCTGGGTTCCGTTTTGGTGGTTGCGCGGGCACCGTCAGAAGAACAGCCCGGCCTCCAGTTGCGCCTCTTCGCTCATCATCTCACGCGACCAGGGCGGGTCGAATACCAGATCCACATGTACAGAGGTGACATTGGGCACCTTCGATACCCGGTACTCGACGTCGCTGACCAGTACCGGGCCCATGCCGCAGCCGGGCGCGGTCAGGGTCATGCGGATGTCTACCCGGCCGCTGTCGGCGTCCACCTCAACCTGGTAGATCAGCCCCAGCTGCACCAGGCTGATCGGGATCTCCGGATCGTAGATGGTGTCGAGAGCCTGCCAAACCTGGTCTTCGTCGACTTGGCCGCTGCCGTCGTCGGCGAACTCGTAGACCGCCCGTTCGCGGTCTATCGCGTCGGCGTCGCTGCCGTCGATGCGGTACATATTGCCACGCCAGGTGACGGTATAGTTGCCGCCGAGCGTCTGATTGATGGTGAGGAACTCACCCTGCGGAATGGTCGTGTGCTGTCCGGCGGGCACAGTGCGAGCCGGGCAGTCGCGCAGGGTGGTGGTCATGGTCTGTTGCATTAGCGGATGCCGTTTCAGTAGCGGTCTGTCACTTGACGCTGAAGCTCTCGCCGCAGCCACACTCGCCAACCACATTGGGGTTGACGAATCGAACCACGTGGTTGATGCCTTCTTTGACGATGTCGATGCGGGTGCCACGCAGCAGGGGGACAGCATCGGCGGCGATTGCCAGGCGGATGTTGCCGTCGGGCTCGACGATCTCGTCCTCGGGTTCGGCGCTGGGCGCCACATTGAGCACGTAGGAGTAGCCGCTGCAACCGCTGCTTTTGGTGCTCAGTCGTATCACTTGTCCGGGCTTGTCTGCCAGCGCCGCGCGAAAATGCTGGATGGCCGCCTCGGTGAGGCTGACCGCGGGGCTGAATGTTTCTACTGCCATGGCCTTGATCCTCTCGCACTCTGGTTTTCTGACTTTCTGACTCTACTTACGTTCAAACTTCAGACGCAAATTATCGGGACTAGCTACAGGCGCAGTCGAGCGATCAGGCAAGCATGTCGCGTACCTTGTGCAGTGCCGCCACCAGTCTGTCGACTTCTCCCGGCGTATTGTAAATGGAGAATGAGGCGCGCGCGGTGCCGGGCACACCGAGCCGCGCCATCAGGGGTTCGGCACAGTGGTGACCGGTGCGTATCGCCACGCCCTGGCGGTCCAGCAAAAAGCCGATGTCGCCGGGATGGCCGGCGTCCATGACAAAACTGATGACTGCTATCTTGTCTGCGGCCGTCCCGATGATTTTCAAGCCCTCCACAGCGCTTACCTGCTCACTGGCATAGGACAGCAGGCTCGCCTCGTGTGCGCGCACCGCATTCATGTCCAGGGCGGCAAACCAGTTGATAGCTGCCGCCGTGCCGATGGCGCCGGCGATATTGGGTGTGCCTGCCTCGAAGCGATAGGGCAGTTCGTTCCAGCGAGCGTCCTGGTAGCTGACCTCGGCGATCATTTCCCCGCCGGTGCACCATACCGGCCACTCCTCCAGCAGCGCCTCCCGACCCCAGAGCACACCGATACCGGTGGGGCCGAACAGTTTATGCGCCGAAAAAGCATAGAAATCGCAGCCGAGCGCCTGCACGTCAACGGTGCCGTGGGCGACGCCCTGGGCGCCATCCACCACGCTCAGTGCGCCGGCATCCCGGGCCATGCGGCAGAGCTGCTGTACGGGATTGATCGTGCCCAGCGCATTGGAGACATGGGGAAAGGCGACCAGTCGTGTGCGCTCGCCGAGGAGGGCGGCGAAACGCTCCAGACAGAGTTCGCCGCGCTCGTTGATCGGTGCGATGCGCAAAATGGCGCCGCTGCGCTTGCAGGCCTGCTGCCAGGGCACCAGGTTGGCGTGATGCTCCATTTCCGTCACCACCACCTCGTCCCCCGCCTGCAGGCGCTGGGCCATGCCGTTGGCGACGATGTTCAGCGACTCGGTCGTGCCGCGGGTCCAGATAATTTCCCGCGCCTGGGCTGCGTGCAGAAACTGGGCCACCGTTTCGCGGGCGGCTTCGAAACGTCGCGTTGCCTCGTCTGCAAGCTGGTGGGCGC
>JAVEVZ010000070.1:0-11327 GCA_034004805.1 Spongiibacteraceae bacterium
CCCGTGCCGCTGAAAAACCACCCCCCGCCGGGGACCTTCGAGACCCCCGACTGCGCGGTGGCACCGCGCCTGGACTTCGCCATCTACCACACCTCCGGGGCGCTTACCCCTCACAGCGCCAGGCCGTTGGCCAGCACCTGGCGCGTGGCCAGGGCCAGGCTCAGGCGCGCGTTGCGCAGTGCGGCATCTTCGACAAGAAACTGCGACGCGTTGTACCAGCTGTGCAACAGTGCCGCGGTTTCGTGCAGGTACTGCGCGAGTTTGTGCGGCTCCAGGTCGCGGGCACAGGCCGCCACCACCTCCGGGTAGCGCGCCAGCTGTTTGAGCAGCGCCTGCTCGTGATCACTGCCCAGCTGGTCCAGCGCGGCCAGGCCCAGCGTCTGGTCGTACGACAAGCACTTTTCACCCGCCTGGCGCAGCACGCTGCAGACCCGCGCATGGGCGTACTGAATGTAATACACCGGGTTGTCGTTGCTCTGGGCGATGGCCAGATCGACATCGAAGGTGAGCTGCGAGTGGGCCGAGCGGGAAATCAGAAAATAGCGCGTGGCATCGCGCCCGCACCAGTCGATCAGATCGCGCAGGGTCACATAGCTGCCGGCGCGCTTGGAGATTTTCACCTCCTCGCCGCCGCGCATCACCGTCACCATCTGGTGCAGCACGTAGTCCGGCCAGCCCTCGGGGATGCCCGCGTTCAGTGCCTGCAGGCCCGCACGCACCCGGGTGATGGTCGAGTGGTGGTCGGCACCCTGCTCGTTGATCACGCGCACAAAACCGCGCTGCCATTTGTCCAGGTGGTAGGCCACATCCGGCACGAAGTAGGTGTAGCCCCCTTCGCGCTTGCGCATGACCCGGTCCTTGTCGTCGCCGAAGGCGGTGCTTCTCAGCCACAGTGCGCCGCCCTCTTCGTAGGTGTGGCCATTGGCGACCAGGGTTTCAACCGCCGCCTCGACCTTGCCGTCGTCGTACAGCGAGCTCTCGAGAAAATAGTTGTCGAAGCGCACATCGAAAGCCCGCAGGTCCAGGTCCTGTTCGCGGCGCAGATAGCCCACCGCGAACTGGCGGATGGCGTCGCGGTCTTCGGGGTCGCCCTTGCCGGTGACGTCCACGTCATCGGCATGGATGCGCTCGCCGGCCATATAGGCCTTGGCGACTTCGGCGATGTAGTCGCCGCGGTAGCCGTCTGCGGGCCAGGCGTCGTCGCCGGGGCTCAGGCCCACGCAGCGCGCCTGGACCGACGTGGTCAGGTTGTCGATCTGCGCGCCGGCGTCGTTGTAGTAGAACTCGCGGGTCACCCGCCAGCCGGTGGCCTCCAGCAGACGGCACAGGCTGTCGCCGATCGCCGCGCCGCGGCCGTGGCCCACGTGCAGCGGGCCGGTGGGGTTGGCCGACACAAATTCCACCTGGACCTTGCGCCCCGCGCCGTCGACGCTCTGCCCGAAGCGCTCGCCTTCGATCAGGATGTCGGCCACCACCGCGGTCTGCGCGCCGCTGGACAGAAAGAAATTGATAAACCCGGGGCCGGCGATCTCCACGCTCTGGATGTGCGGCGAGGCCGGCAGGGCATCCACCAGCCACTGGGCGACCTGGCGCGGCGCCTGGCGTGCGGGCTTGGCCAGCATCAGCGCAAGATTGCTGGCGAGATCGCCGTGGGCCTTGTCGCGGGTGCTCTCGATATGGATATCCGGCCGGGCATCCACCGGCAGGCGCCCCTCCGCCACCAGGGTGGCGAGAGCTTGTTCCAGCAGGGAAATAACGTGTGCTTTCATTGCGTAAGCGACCGGGGGAAAAGCCGCGCATTATCCGGGTTTGGCGCTGCGGATGCCACCGCCACACCGCGCCTGCGGCTCACCACTCCACCGGGTCCACATCCACCGCCCAGCGCAGATCGCGGCGGGTCGGCGCCCGCTCGGCAAGGGCGCACAGCGCTCCGAGAACCTGGTTGAGGCGCCCCCGCGAGCGGCTCTGCAGGGCCAGCTGGGCGCGGTAGCGGCCGGCGCGGCGCGCCATGGGCGCCGGCAGCGGCCCTGTCAGCCTTACGCCCGCAGCCTCCAGAGCCGCACCATCGGCAGTCGCCTGCTCGCGCAGTGTGACGAGGAAGTCCTCCGCCTCGCTCAGACTGCGGGCCTCGGCGCGCAGCAGCGCCAGATGACAGAAAGGCGGCAGACCGAGCTGGCGCCGCTCGCCCAGCAGCACCCGCGCAAAGGCGTTGTAGCCATCGGCCAGCAACACCTCCAGCAGCGGATGGTCCGGGCTGCGGCTCTGGACAATAACCTCCCCGGGCCGCTCGGCGCGGCCGGCGCGCCCCGCCACCTGCATCAGGGTTTGCCCCATGCGCTCGGTGGCGCGGTAGTCGGCGCTGAACAGGCCGCCGTCGGCATCCAGCACCGCCACCAGGGTGACTGCCGGAAAATGGTGGCCCTTGGCCAGCATCTGGGTGCCCACCAGGATGCAGGGCTCGCCGCGCTGGATCTGCGCCAGATAGCGCTCCAGGCTGCCCTTGCGCTGGGTGCTGTCGCGGTCGATGCGCAGCACCGGCACGCGGGGGAAATGCGCCGCCAGCACCTGTTCGCAGCGCTCGGTGCCGGGGCCGCGAAAGTCCAGCGCCGGGCTGGCGCAGGTGGGACAGGCGCCAGGCAGGGCCTGCTGGTGACCGCAATGGTGGCAGCGCAACCGGCGCGCCGCGGCGTGCACGGTGAGGCGCGCATCGCAGTGGGCGCACTCCGCCAGCCAGCCGCAGTCGCTGCACTGCAGAGCCGGGGAAAACCCGCGCCGGTTGATAAACGCCAGCACCTGCTCGCCGCGCCCCAGCGTCGCCGCCATCGCCGCCAGCAGGCCGTCGCTGAGACCGGCCTGATCCACCTGACCACGGATATCCAGCACCCGCATGCGCGGCGCCAGCGCGCCACCCGCCCGCTCCCGCAGGCGCAGGTGCTGGTAGCGACCGCCCAGGGCGTTGTTCAGGCTTTCGAGGCTGGGGGTCGCGGTGCCCAGCAGCACCGGGCAGCCGGCGTCGGCGGCGCGCTTGATCGCCAGGTCGCGGGCCGAATAACGGAACCCGTCCTGGGCCTTGTAGGAGGCGTCGTGCTCTTCGTCGACGATCACCAGGCCCAGCCCCGCCAGCGGGGTAAATACCGCCGAGCGGGTGCCGATCACCACCCCGGCCTCGCCGTCGGCGGCGCACTGCCAGGCGGCGAGCCGCTCGCGATCGCTGAGCCCGGAGTGCAGGACCGCGACCTCGCAGCCCAGCCGGGCCCGGAACCGCGCCAGGGTCTGGGGGGTGAGGCCGATCTCCGGCACCAGCACCAGGGCCCGCTGACCGCGGCGCAGCACCTCGGCGATGGCCTGCAGATAGACCTCGGTCTTGCCGCTGCCGGTCACCCCCTCCAGCAGCAGGCAGGCGTAGCGCCCCAGAGCCGCATTGACCGCCGCCAGCGCCCCGGCCTGCTCGGCGTTGAGCACCAGCTCAGCCTGCAGCTTGCGCGGCGCGGCCGGCGCTGCGGAAACCGCCGGGGCCGCGGCGTGAAAGCGCTCGGCCAGCCCCTTGTCCGCCAGCGCCTTGAGTATCGCCGGGGCGATGTCCTGGGCCACCAGCGCTTCGAGACTGACACTGTCGGCCGCCTGCAGTGCCGCCAGTGCCTGAGCCTGGCGCGGCGCGCGCTGCAGGGCGCCCGCCGGCAGCCCCATGCCGCGCTCGGTGAGGCGCCAGTGCACCGCTTCGGCGACCCGCAGCGGGCCCTGCCGCATCAGCACCGGCAACGCGTGAAACAGCGCGTCGCCCACCGGGTGCTGGTAGTAGTCGGCCGCCCATAGCACCAGTTTGAGTAGCGCCTCGTCGAGTACGGGCTGCGCGTCCAGCACCGCACTGGCGGCCCTGAGCTGGTGGGCGGGCAGTGCCGAGCGCGCCGCGATCTCCACCAGCAAGCCCAGGCTCTGACGGCGCCCGAAGGGCACCTGCAGGCGCTGACCCGGGCGCAGCCGCGCCACATCGACGCCCGCCGGCGGCAGGTAGTCAAACAGGCGGCGCAGGGGACAGGGCAGGGCCAGGCGCAGAATGGGCATCGACAGGGTCCACGAAAACGGCCGGCGATTGTAGCAAAGCAGGGCCTGCGGACACTGCCGGCAGTGCTTGCGGCAGCGCCGGGTTCTGGTATGATGCGCGACCAATTTTTCTCCGGCCTCCGTGTTCGCAGCTCACGCGTACCCTGCGGATGGCGGCGGCCCCAGCGAAGGAAAGCCCGATGAAAGCCGATATCCACCCCAACTACAGCGCGGTGACCGCTTCCTGCAGCTGTGGCAACCAGATCCAGACCCGCTCCACCCTGGGCAAGGACTTCCACGTCGACGTGTGCTCCGCCTGCCACCCGTTCTACACCGGCAAGCAGAAGATGCTGGACACCGGCGGCCGCGTCGATCGCTTCCGCAAGCGTTTCGGCAACCGCTCCGCCAGCAAGGTCACCGAAGCAGGGAACGCTGGCTGATATCTGGCCCGCCAGATAGCGCGTCAGCCCGTTTCGCAAATAGCTGCAATGCGCCGCTGGATCCGCACAACGCCCGGCCTGACAAGGCTGGGCGTTGTCGTTCTCGGGCTGTGGGCATGCGCCGCCCATGCCGTATGCACCGCGCCGGAGCACGCCGAGCGGGCGCAACTCAAGACCGTCAACGACGGCGACACTCTGACGCTGACTGACGGCCGCCGGGTGCGGCTGCTGGGCATCAACAGCCCTGAACTGCGCCCCAGACAAACCCTGGGCGCGGAAGCCAGGGCCGCCCTGCAGGCTTACCTGGGCGACAGCGGCGAGCTCCTGCTGGAGCCCGGCCAGCAGGCCCGCGACCGCTACGGCCGGGTGCTGGCCCATGTCTACCGCGGGCCGGGCGAACCCGCCGCAGAGGATGTCTTGCTGCGCGCCGGGCTGGCCTGGCAGGTTGTCATTCCACCCAATCTGTCGCGGCTGGATTGTCTCTCTGACGCTGAAACTGAGGCGCGCCAGCAGCAGCGCGGCGTGTGGGCGGAATCGGACTACGCGCCGCTGGCCGCGGCCGATGCTCGCCCCGCCGACGCCGGCTTTCGGCGCCTGCAAGGGCGCGTGGTCAGCGTCACCCAGTCGCGCTACAGCTGGTGGCTGGAACTCGACGGCCCGGTGGTGGTGAAACTCGACAAGGCCGAGTTGCACTATTTCGACCAGGCGCTGGGCGGCCAATCGTCGCCGCGCCAGTGGCAGGGGCGCACACTGGCGCTGCGCGGCTGGCTCGTGGACCGCAGCAAAAGCGCCGCGGCACAGCAACGGCAGCACGCGCCGCTGATGATCCGACTGCGCCATCCGGCAATGCTGGAAAGCGTGGATTAAACGCCGGGTTCAGCGTACTGGCCCGCCTTGTGCTTGTGGGCCCGCGCGCTTTTCTATACTCTCAGCCGAATTTCCCCGAGGGGCTTCCCATGCTCGCGAACGGGCCCTCCGACGGAGTTTTTCCGCGTTGGTGGCACGAATACATTCCGCGCTTGCGGCAGTTTTTCGCCATCGCTGCGGCACAGGCTTATCCGCGCATGCGGCACTATACTTACCCGACCTATCCGCATAAGCGGCACCATAGAGAACAGGCCAGGCGCAACCCATCATGACGTCCGACTTCAAGCAAGCGGCGCTGGACTACCACGAAAAGCCCAGCCCCGGCAAAATCAGCATCACCCTCACCAAGCCGGCAGAGACCCAGCAGCATCTGGCCCTGGCCTACAGCCCGGGCGTCGCCGAGCCGGTGCGCGCCATCGCCGCGGATCCCGCCGCCGCCTACCGCTACACCGCCAAGGGCAATCTGGTGGCGGTGATTTCCAACGGCACCGCGATACTGGGCCTGGGCGACCTGGGCGCGCTGGCCAGCAAACCGGTGATGGAAGGCAAGGCACTGCTGTTCAAGCGCTTCGCCGGCGTTGACGCCATCGATATCGAGGTCGACACCCGGGATTCCACAGAATTTATCGACACCGTGGCACGCATCGCCGAAACCTTTGGCGGCATCAACCTCGAAGATATCGCGGCCCCGGAGTGCTTTGAAATCGAGCGCCAGTTGATCGAGCGCTGCCAGATTCCAATATTTCATGACGACCAGCACGGCACTGCCATCGTCACCGCGGCGGGCATGCTCAACGCACTGGAAATCCAGGGCAAACGCCTGGAGGAGGCGAAGGTCGTCTGCCTGGGTGCCGGCTCCGCCGCCATCGCCTGCATGCGCCTGCTGATCAGCCTGGGCGCACCGGTGACCAATATCCTGATGGTCGACCGCCGCGGCGTTATCTACCGGGGCCGCGAAGGCGTCAACGAGTACAAGGCCGAGTTCGCCCACGACACCAAGGCGCGCACCCTGTCGGATGCACTGCAGGGCGCCGATGTGTTTGTCGGCCTGTCGGGGCCGGATCTGTTGAGCGTGGAGATGCTGAAATCCATGGCGGATCGCCCGGTGGTGTTCGCCTGCTCCAACCCCGACCCGGAGATCAAACCGGAACTGGCGCTGTCGGTGCGCGACGACCTGGTAATTGCCACCGGCCGCTCCGACTACCCCAACCAGGTGAACAACGTGCTGGGCTTTCCGTTCATCTTCCGCGGCGCGCTGGATGTGCGCGCGCGCCTGATCAACGACGCGATGAAGATCGCCGCAGTTCATGCCATCAAGGATCTCGCCAGGCTGCCGGTGCCCGAGGAAGTGTTGCGCGCCTGCGGTCAGGACTGCATGGAATTCGGGCGCAACTACATCATCCCGCGCCCGGTGGACAAGCGCCTGCTGGGCATCGTCTCCGCCGCAGTGGCGGCCGCCGCCGTCGAGAGTGGCGCGGCGAGCCTGCCATACCCGAGTCACTACCCGCTTTGATAGGTGAGCAAAAGGTCTGACGGTTGATCCAGACGCGGCGCCTGGATCCTCCCGGCAAGGCCTTTTCCTGAACCTGCGCTGCCCGGTGCGTCAGCGCGGGCCGGAGCCTTACGTTTTCTGAGCGCTTCCGACATCAACCCGGCAGCCTGCGCTGCCGGGGATCGCGCCCCCCGGGACCGCCTTTTCAAGCTGCCTTTTTATCAGGCCGTCTTCTTTACGTTTCTGGCCAGCCCCAAAAGACCGATCAGAGCGCTGCCGAACAGCCACGCTGCGGCAGGGACCGGCACTTCGGGGAAGCCACCCTCTTCAACGGAGAACGCGGAGTAGTTCACCTGGGCCTGGGAGAAGTTGTAGAAGCCCAGCCGGCCATTGTCGAAACTGCCCGCGATAGCGAACTGCAGCACCTCATCGACATAGACCTGCAGGTTGCCGGGGCCGAAGTCGAAGCTGAACACATAGTCCGTATTGTGCTGCCAGCCGGTGCCACCCAGCGTCGCGCCGCGGGCGAGCTCCTCGAGACCGGAGGATGCCGGTGTTCCGGTAAGGTTCGCATGCTGCCAGAATTCATCGGCATCCGGCACGCCGAATACACGGGATACCGCCAGCCCTTCCGCTGCCACGCCGCCGGGCGACACCGACGGCGCGCCGAAGTCGAACTTCTGGCGGCTGCGCTTCCAGTCCACCAGCAGGTAGTCCGCCGTAGTACTGGCAGAATCGCCGGGCCGGAAGCCCAGCACGAATCCGATGTAGTCGTCATCGCCGCCGGAACTGCGCACCCGAATCGTGCCATTGACCGCGGTGCCGAATGCAGCGAAATCGCTGTAGAACACCGTGGGCTGGCCGTTGACGGACTGGAGCACACTGTCGTTGCCGGCATTGACTGTCCACTGGCCCGCACCGAAGCCGTTGACGGCCGGATAGGACTCCGCCGTCCACAGCGAAAGATCCACCGGGGCTGCCGCGGCGGTGGCACTGAAGCCGGCCATGGCCAGCGGTGCCACTACACAGATACCTGCCAGCTTTAGACGTTCCATCATGTTCATGCGTATTGCCTCCCATCAGAATTGCGGGGACGTCCGCACAAACGCGGCCGCCGGGTAAAGGTTTCAAGCGCTGCCCAACGCGCCCAGCTCCCGCCCCACCAGCTCGTCATCGCCCAGATTCAGCGCCACCAGTCGCCGCAGGTGAGTGATGCTGTCGATATCGATGCTGGTGCACTCGAAACCCGCCAGGTGCTGGTCGCCGTGGCGCCACTGCACCCGCATCTCAATGCTGTGCTCGTCATCCAGCCTGAGTGTGGCCAGCGCGCCCTTGCTGGTGTCTAGCCGCCAATCGTCCAGCGGCTCTACCAGCAGGCCCTTGAGGGAAATATCCAGCAGTCGCGCTCGCCACTCGTCGCCGTCCTGGCGGATAACCAGCGTCTCGTCAAAATCGACGCGGGTGAACCGGCGGCGCTCGTCGGGCGTGTCGGACTTGTCCATGGATCAACCCTCCGCAGGGTATGCCGGGCCTACTTCAAGCGCCGGTATTTCATGCGTTTTGGCGCACTGTCTCCGCCCCGGCGCTTGACCAGATCGGCGTGGTAATCGGTGTAGTTGCCCTCGAAGAACACCACGCCGCCGTCGTCCTCATAGGCAAGGATATGGGTCGCGATGCGGTCCAGGAACCAGCGGTCGTGGCTGATCACCATGGCGCAGCCCGGAAACGCCAGCAGCGCGTCCTCCAGGGCCCGCAGCGTTTCCACGTCGAGATCGTTGGAGGGTTCGTCCAGCAGCAGGAAGTTGCCGCCCTGCTTCAGGGTACAGGCCAGCTGCAGGCGGCCGCGCTCGCCGCCGGACAGCTCGCCCACCCGCTTCTGCTGGTCGCCGCCCTTGAAGTTGAAGCGCCCCAGGTAGGCCCGCGACGGCACTTCGTAGCTGCCGATGCGCAGGATGTCCTGACCTTCGGAGACCTGCTCCCACACGGTTTTTTTGGCGTCCAGCTGGTCCCGCAGCTGGGCCACGGACACCAGCTTGACGGTCTCGCCCAGGCGAATCGTGCCGCTGTCGGGCTGCTCCTCGCCGGCGATCATGCGGAACAGGGTCGACTTGCCGGCGCCGTTGCCGCCGATCACCCCGACGATGGCGCCGGGCGGCACGCTGAAGCTCATGTTTTCGAACAGCAGGCGGTCGCCGTAGCTCTTGCTGACACCCTCCACTTCGAGCACCAGATCCCCCAGCCGCGGCCCCGGCGGGATATAGATCTCGTTGGTTTCATTGCGCGACTGGAAGTCGTTGGACTGCAGCTCGTCGAAGCGCGCCAGCCGCGCCTTGCTCTTGGCCTGGCGCCCCTTGGGGTTGGTGCGCACCCACTCCAGCTCCTGTTTGATGGCTTTCTGACGCGAGGCCTCGGCCTTCTGCTCCTGTTCCAGGCGCTTTTCCTTGGTCTCCAGCCAGGTCGTGTAATTGCCCTCGTAGGGAATGCCGCGGCCGCGGTCCAGTTCGAGGATCCAGCCGGCCACGTTGTCGAGGAAATAGCGGTCGTGGGTGATGGCCACCACGGTGCCCGGGAAGTCGTGGAGGAATTTCTCCAACCAGCCCACCGACTCCGCGTCCAGGTGGTTGGTGGGTTCGTCCAGCAGCAGCATGTCGGGGTTGGACATCAGCAGCTTGCACAGCGCGACCCGGCGCCGCTCGCCGCCGGACAGGTTCTTGACCAGCGCATCCCAGGGCGGCAGGCGCAGGGCGTCGGCGGCGATCTCGAGCTTGTGCTCCAGATTGTGGGAGCCGGCAGCCTGGAGGATGTTTTCCAGTTCCTGCTGGCGCTTGGCCAGGGCATCGAAATCGGCGTCGGGCTCGGCGTAGGCGGCGTAGACTTTGTCGAGTTCGTCCTGGGCATCCTTGACCTGGCCCAGCCCCGCCTCGACGTTTTCGCGCACGGTCTTGTCGACATCCAGCTGCGGCTCCTGGGGCAGGTAGCCGATGTTGATGCCGGGCTGCACGCGCGCCTCACCCTGGATGTCAGTGTCGATGCCCGCCATGATCCTGAGCAGCGTGGACTTGCCGGCGCCGTTCAGGCCCAGCACACCGATCTTGGCGCCGGGAAAAAACGACAGGGAAATATCCGCGAGAATCTCGCGCTTGGGCGGCACGATCTTGCCGACCCGGTTCATGGTGTAAACGTATTGAGCCATAGCAGAAAAACAATACCAGGGTCAGTGTGGGAGGGCGCACGTTACCCAATCGGGTCAACGGCAGTAAAGGGGCGACGCCGCGCGGCCGTTTGCGCGGCCCTGACAGCTGCCACGGAGGGTCTGAATCCTGTACAATTCGCGGCTTTCTTCCAGTACGCCCACCGCGTCTAACCGCTTGCCCATCCAGGGGGACTGCCGATGTTCAGCAAATCCATGACTATTGCCGGGTTCGACGACGAACTGTGGGCTGCTATACAGGGCGAAAACCAGCGCCAGGAAGACCATATCGAGCTGATCGCCTCGGAGAACTATACCAGCCCGCGGGTCATGGCGGCGCAGGGCAGCTCCATGACCAACAAATACGCGGAAGGCTACCCCGGCAAACGCTACTACGGCGGCTGCGAATTCGTCGATGTCGCCGAACAGCTGGCCATTGATCGCGCCAAGCAACTGTTCGACTGCGACTACGCCAACGTCCAGCCCCATTCCGGCGCGCAGGCCAACGCCGCGATTTTCCTCGCCCTGGTCAGCCCCGGCGAGACCGTGATGGGCATGAACCTGGCTCAGGGCGGACACCTGACCCACGGCAACCCCGCCAACTTTTCCGGCAAGCACTACAAGATCGTGCCCTACGGCCTGGACATCGACACCGGCGAGATCAACTACGACGAGATGGAGCGCATCGCCGAGGAAACCCGGCCCAGGATGATTATCGGCGGCTTTTCCGCCTACTCCCGCTACAAGGACTGGGCGCGCATGCGCACGATCGCCGACAAGGTCGGCGCCCTGTTCTGGGTCGATATGGCCCACGTGGCCGGCCTGGTGGCCGCGGGCGTCTACCCCGACCCGCTGCCCCACGCCCACGTCGTCACCAGCACTACCCACAAGACCCTGCGCGGCCCCCGAGGCGGCATTATCCTGGCCAAGGGCCAGGGGGAAGACTTCTACAAGAAGCTCAACTCCGCGGTGTTCCCCGGCATCCAGGGCGGCCCGCTGATGCACGTGATCGCCGCCAAGGCGGTGGCCTTCAAGGAGGCCCTGGACCCGTCCTTCACCACCTACCAGAAGCAGGTGGTCAGCAACGCCCGGGCGATGGCCGGCGTACTGATGGAGCGCGGCTACAGGATCGTCTCCGGCGGCACCGACAACCACCTGATGCTGATCGACCTGATCGGCAAGGACTACAGCGGCAAGGACGCGGATGCGGCGCTGGGCGAGGCCTATATCACGGTCAACAAGAACGCCGTGCCCAACGACCCGCGCTCGCCCTTCGTGACGTCCGGGCTGCGCAACG
>JAVEVZ010000379.1:0-2518 GCA_034004805.1 Spongiibacteraceae bacterium
CGGGCGGCTGGCGAAGTCCGTAGGCTTCCGCAGGAACCCCCAAGAACACGTGGGAACCGGCGCGATCGGGCAAAAAAATCCCAACCGATAAGGGTTGGGATTTTAGGTATTGGTGGAGCCGGCGGGAGTTGAACCCGCGTCCGCTAGTCCGCCACTTAGTGCTCTACATGCTTAGGTTCCGTCAATTGTTTTAACCGCTTACAGCCCGACGGGCAGGACGTGAGCAGCGATCCTGATTGGTTTTAGCCGTTGAGCCCCAGGCGAGACCTTCGCGGCGATCCAGTTCTGTATGACAGTCAGTAGCGCGGTACTGGCACCTTGCTAAAGACCGCTAACGGGCGAACCGTTAGGAGGTGCTTTGGTGGCTACTTACGCAGCCAGTTGGGCACCGTAGTTGTCGTCATTGGCAACTATTGGTTTGCAGCTTTGGATTTACGTGATTCGCTACCCTCACGGCATGCACACTCAAGCTTTGTAACCAACGTCGAATCCATATCGGCCCCGAAGTCGAAACCATACTATGGGGGCAGTCCCCGCAAATAACAAGGGTGCGGATGGCCCGCCACAAAAAGAACAAGGGTGCGGCCCGCTTTGCGCGATGGCCGCACCCCACGCCCTTCCAATCAAGAAGGGTAATCGGTAGAAGGCTCTACCCGTGGCGAATATGGGCTGTTATCTCGCCTGGTTCAAGGGCCGGGTTAGAGTGATTTTGGCTATGGGCGGGCGGGCTGATAACTCCTGGCAAAATCGCGCTACGGGGGCTGCTGCGGCCTAGGATTTGACCTCGGTGCGCATGGCGCGCTGCTTCTGCAGGTTCCAGTCGCGTTCCTTTTCCGCCTCCCGTTTGTCGTGCTTCTGTTTGCCCTTGGCGAGTGCGATCTCGCATTTGACCAGGTGTTGTTTCCAGTACATGGCAGTGCAGATGCAGGTATAACCCTTGGCCTGGGTGGCTTCCATCAGGTGTGCGAGCTGGCGCTGGCTCAGCAGCAGCTTGCGGGTGCGCTGCGGGTCCACCACGTGGTGGGTGGAGACGGTCTGCAGCGGGCTGATCAACGCGCCCAGCAGCCAGGCCTCGCCATTTTTGAACATCACGTAGCTGTCGGTCAGCTGAACCTTGCCGGCGCGGCAGCTCTTGACCTCCCAGCCTTGCAGGATCAGGCCGGCCTCGAACTTCTCATCTATGTGATAGTCGTGGCGGGATTTCTTGTTGAGTGCGATGGTGCCGCTGCCGGCGCCCGAGTTCTTTTTGGCCATAGCGGGCCATTATAGGGTTGGACGCTGGTATTGAGTACGCCCATTCGGTGAAAATTACCGGGCAAAACAATTTCTTAGCAGACCGGGTCACTATGCGAGCAACAGTACACGGCGCCTGGAAGAGCCCTCTGACCCTGGTGGCGGCAGCGACGGGTGCAGCGGTGGGCATGGGCAACCTGTGGAAGTTTGCCTATGTCACCGGCCAGCATGGCGGCGCCGCCTTTGTGCTGGTGTATGTGTTGTGCATGCTGCTGATCGGCCTGCCGCTGCTGGTGGCGGAATTCGCGGTGGGCGCGCGGGGGCGCGGCGACCCGCACCATGCCGCGACCGGGCTGGTGCTGGAGGCGGGCGTCAGCCCGCGCTGGCACTGGCTGGGGGGGCTGGCCATTGTGTCGGCGGTGCTGGTGCTGTCGTATTTCAGCGTGGTGGCCGGGTGGTCCATCAGCTACCTGCAGATTATTGCCGGGGACGAGCTGGAGGCTGCGAGCGGCCACGACGTGGGCCAGCGCTTCGCGCGCCTGCTGGCCGATGACCGGGAAATGCTGATCAGCCAGTCGCTGTTTCTGGGGGGCACGGTGTTGATCGTGGCCAGCGGCGTGTTGCGCGGCCTGGGGCTGATCGCGCGCTTGCTGCTGCCCATGCTGCTGGCGTTGCTGGGGTTGCTGGTCTATCAGGCGGCGCAGCTGGGCGATATGCCGGCGGCGCTGCACTATCTGTTTGATTTCCGCGAGGTGGACCTGAGCCTGGAGGCGGTGCTGGCGGCGCTGGGCCATGTGTTTTTCAGCCTGAGCCTGGGCACCGGGGTGATGCTGACCCTGGGGGCCTATGCGCCGGACCGGCGCTCGCTGATTGCCATGGGCCTGGGTGTCGTGGTGCTGGACCTGTTGATCGGTCTGCTGGCGGGCCTGGCCATCTACCCGCTGGTGTTCAGCCAGCATATCGAGCCCACGGCGGGGCCTGGCCTGCTGTTTATCACGCTGCCGTATATCTTTGCCAATCTCGAGTCAGGCCTGTGGCTGGGCAGCCTGTTCTTTATGACCGCGATCCTGGCGGCTTTCGGCTCCTCCATTGCCCTGCTGGAAGTGCCCGTCGCCTGGTTGGTGCAGCGCTGGCGCTGGCCGCGGCCCCTGGCGGCATTGGGGGCGGGCCTGCTGGTGTGGGCGCTGGGCCTGGTAAGTGTGTATTCCTTTAATGTGCTGGCCGATGTCCGGCCCCTGGGGCTCAGTCTGTTTGCGTGGCTGGACCGGCTGCTGACGCTGGTGCT
>JAVEVZ010000380.1:0-2514 GCA_034004805.1 Spongiibacteraceae bacterium
TTCAACAGGTTGTAGGCATTCTGCACACTGACCACCCGCGGCAGCCCCAGGCGGTCCGCCGCCGACAGATAGCGGTGCAGTCCCCAGGGGGTTTCGTTGGAGATGCCCAGCTGCCGCACCTTGCCCGCCCGCACCAGGTCCCCCAGCACGGCCAGGGTTTCCTCAATGGGCACCACATCGGCGGCGGCCTGGTGGCGGTATTCGGGGCTCGCGCCGGCAAACAGTGTCAGCGGCCGGTCCGGCCAGTGGACCTGATAGAGATCGATGTAGTCGGTGCGCAGCCGTTGCAAGCTGGCGTCGATCGCGGCCTCGATTTGCTGCCGATGCAGGCGCGTCTGACCGCCGCGTATCCAGGTGAAATCGCTGCGCCCGGTGACCTTGCTGGCGATGATCAGGCGCTCGCGACCGCCGTGCCTGGCCAGCCAGTCCCCCAGCAGGGTTTCGGTACTGCCCTGGGTTTCCGCCCGGGGTGGGATCGCATAACACTCGGCGGTGTCGATAAAGTTGATGCCGCGCCCCACGGCGTAGTCCAGTTGCGCAAAGGCCTCATGCGCGGAATTCTGCGAGCCCCACATCATGCTGCCCAGACACAACGGGCTGATCCTGAGATCACTGGCCCCAAGCGCGCGATACTCCATGGTCGATAAGCCTCCGCCTGTGTCGGTCGCTGGTATTGCGTGCATTTATCGGCAGGCCACTCTAGCCCGCAGTATTTACGACTACAACGGCCGCTGACCGGGAGCGCCTGGCACAGCGGCGGTTTTGCGTTTCGCAGAGCGGGCGATACACTGCCACGCTTCATCGCAGGCTCGCCACAACGGCGATCAACCACGGCCCAGTACACCCTCCATGCCCAAGATCGTCGACCATGATGCGCGCCGCCGTGAGATTGCCGCCACCGTCGCCCGGCTTATCGCCGAGCAGATGCTGGAGAATGTCACCATACAGGGCATCGCCAGGGCCTGCGGCTACAGCCCCGGCATGGTGCTGCACTACTACGCCAACAAGGAACAGCTGCTGCTGAGCGCGCTGGGCTGGTGTGAATCGCAACACCGCGCGCGTATAGAAAAGCAAGTCGCAGGCCGGCGCGGGGTGCAGGCACTCTACCACCGCCTGCTGGCCGCCCTGCCCACCGACGCCACCATCGCCCGCGAATGGCATATCTCGATGCAGTTCTGGAGCCACCTGCCCGGCAGCCCGGCCATCGCCGAGTACTACAACAACCGGCACTGGGAAAGCTTCAGCGCCGGTATCGAAGACCTTGAGCTGGGCACGGCGCTGAACGAGCTGCAGACAGGTCTGGACCTGGAGTGGACCATGCGCTCCCTGACCACCCTGGTCACTGGCATCGGCGTATCCGCGCTGTACAATGCCGGCCAGTACCCCGCAGCAACCCAGCGCCGCATGCTGAAACAGGCCATAGAACCCCTGGCCCGCGTGGCTTTGGAAGACTGACACCAAATTCCTGCACACAAACACTTGCATTAAGCCACGCAATCCCTAAAATGGCGCGCTTCTTACGCCACGTCCCCTTCGTCTAGTGGCCTAGGACACCGCCCTTTCACGGCGGTAACAGGGGTTCGAGTCCCCTAGGGGACGCCATGTTTAAACAAAAGCGGCTCATCTTCGGATGGGCCGTTTTTGTTTGGGCGTTCTCTGGGGGGCTCGAACCGGCTTTGCAGGGGATCGACAAGCACGCAGTGCTTGCCCGTCGGCGCAACGCGACGACGACCCGAAGGGCGAGCCGCGACGCGGCGAGTAATCCCCTAGGGGACGCCATGTTTAAACAAAAGCGGCTCATCCGAAGATGAGCCGTATTCAGCGCAAATCGCGATCAGACGAAGGATTACCTCAGATTGATAATCGCCTGCGTCACCGTATCTGCGGTTTCGATCGTCTTGGCGTTGGCCTGGAAGTTGCGTTGGGCAATAATCAGCTGCACGAGTTGCTCCGACAGATCGACGTTGGAATCCTCCAGCGCCCCGGACTGTATGGCCCCCAGCGCACCCGACTGGGGCGCGCCGATGACCGGCTCGCCGGACTGGAACGACTCCGCCCAGGCGGTGTTGCCCAGCGGGCTGAGTCCCTGGGGATTGTCGAAGTTGGCCAGTGCCACCTGGGCCAGCACCAGGGATTCGCCGTTGGTATAGCGCGCGAACACCACACCGCTGTCGTCAATTTCCAGGCCTGTGAGGCGCCCCGGGGCAAAGCCGTCCTGGTCGGCGTTGGCCACCGAAAATGTCTGACCGAACTGGGTCGAGCCGGCGATATTGATCACAAAGTTGGACGATGTGGGGGGCTGGGTCGGCGCACCGCCGTTGGCGGGACCAAAAGCACCATTGGCCGGATCCCAGTTATCCACCAGTATCGACGGCAGGGTCGCCGTGTTGAGGCTGCCATCGGCATTGAACTCAATGGGGTAGGTCGCCATCGCCGGCGTGCCCGTGGTGCCGCCCACATTCTGATCATCGATCTGTACGTGCATATTCCACTGGTTGGGCGTCGCCGTCTTGA
>JAVEVZ010000381.1:0-2502 GCA_034004805.1 Spongiibacteraceae bacterium
TATGGCGTCAATGATCTGCGCCTGTTCTTCGAGAACGACCTGCGCTTCCTGGAGCAGTTCCGATGAAATTCAGTGAACAGTGGTTGCGGGAGTGGGTAAACCCCGCGGTGGACAACGATACCCTGTCGGCCCAGCTGACCATGGCCGGCCTCGAGGTCGATGCCGTGGCGCCGGTGGCCGATGCCTTCAGCGGCGTGGTGGTGGGTGAGGTGCTGCAGGTGGAGCAGCATCCCGACGCCGACAAGCTGCGCGTATGCCAGGTGAACGTCGGCACGGGGGAGCCGCTCAACATCGTGTGCGGCGCGGCCAACGTACGCGCAGGCCTGCGCGTACCGACCGCCACCATCGGTGCGGTGTTGCCTGGTGATTTCCGGATCAAGAAATCGAAGCTGCGTGGCGTGGAGTCCTTCGGCATGCTGTGCTCGGCCAAGGAGTTGGGACTGGCGGAGACCTCCGAGGGCTTGCTGGAGCTGGCGCTGGACGCGCCGGTGGGGCGCGACCTGCGCGACTATCTGCAGCTGGATGACGTGACCTTCGAGCTCGGTCTGACGCCCAATCGCGGCGATTGTCTGTCCATCGCCGGCATTGCGCGCGAGGTAGGGGTGGTCAACCGTTGCGCAGTCACCGCACCGCACATCGATGCGGTGGCGGCGGGTAGCGCGGAGACCTTCCCGGTCAGCGTCACCGCCCCGGCCGATTGCCCGCGCTATGTCGGGCGTGTGATCCGCGGCATCAACCCGCAGGCGACAACGCCGGCCTGGATGGTGGAGCGCCTTCGCCGCAGCGGTGTGCGCAGCCTGGGTCCGGCGGTGGATATCACCAACTATCTTTTACTTGAGCTCGGTCAGCCGATGCATGCCTTTGACCTGGCCAGGCTCAAAACCGGCATCGAAGTGCGCCGCGCCAGGGCCGGCGAAACCCTCGCCCTGCTCAATGGCAGCACCGTGGAATTGGACGGGGACACGCTCGTCATTGCCGATGGCAATGGTCCACAGGCCCTCGCCGGTGTGATGGGCGGTGACGCCGCGGCGGTGGGTGACGCCACCGTCGACATCTTCCTGGAAAGCGCCTTCTTCGCACCCGAGGCGATCGCCGGTCGTGCCCGCCGCTATGGCCTGCATACCGATTCGTCGCACCGTTTCGAACGCGGCGTGTCGCCCGCCCTGCAGCGTGACGCGCTGGAACGGGCCACTGCGCTGTTCGTGCAGATCACCGGCGGCGTACCCGGGCCAGCGGTTGAGGTCGTGCATGAAGCGCACCTGCCGCGGCGGGCATCGATTACTCTGCGGCAGGCGCGCATCAAGCGTGTGCTCGGTTTTGAGCTGCCTGCTGCCGAGGTGGAGGATATCCTCACGCGTCTCGGTCTCAACGTGGAGTCGGTAGCTGAGGACTGGAGCGTCACGCCTCCGGCCTGGCGCTTCGACATCGCCATTGAAGAAGACCTGATCGAGGAACTGGCACGTATCCACGGCTACGATCAGCTGCCCAGCATCCGCCCCCTTGCCGCCATGCAGATGGGGACGGTAGGGGAAGGTCAATTGGGGCTGGAGCAATTGCGCCGTCTGCTGGTGACGCGGGGTTACCAGGAGGCCGTGACCTACAGCTTCGTTGCGCCCGAACTGCAAAAACTGCTGGAACCATCCCTGGAACCGCTGGCCTTGGCCAACCCAATCTCCGCCGAAATGGCGGTGATGCGCACCACCCTGTGGACCGGGCTGGTGCAGGCCCTGGTTTATAACACCAACCGCCAGCAGGGGCGGGTGCGGCTCTTCGAATCCGGGCTGCGCTTCCTGCCGGAGGCAACTCGCCTGCGGCAGGAGCGCGTCATTGCAGGCCTGGCCTATGGCGCAGCTCTGCCCGAGCAATGGGGTGAGGTCGTGCGTCCGGTTGATTTCTTCGACCTCAAGGCGGATGTGGAGGCGATGTTGGCGCTCTCCGGTCTGGATGCCACGGCAAATTTTGTCGTCGCCAGCCATCCTGCCCTGCATCCCGGCCAATCGGCGCGTATCGAACAGAATGGTGTCCCGTTAGGTTGGATCGGCGCCTTGCACCCCGCAGTGGCGGAAAAACTGGGGTTGGCGGGGGGCGCGCTGGTGTTCGAATTGGCGCTGGAACCCTTGTTACAGGCGCGTACGCCACGTTTCCGTGAGCTTTCCCGTTTCCCGGCAGTTCGGCGCGATATCGCGGTAGTCATCGATAATTCGGTGCCGGTCGACGCAGTTTTGGCTATCGCTCGCCGGGTCGCGCCGGATACCCTGCAGGAGTTAAAGTTATTTGACTTGTATACGGGCAAAGGTATTGATTCGGGTCGAAAAAGTCTCGCCATGGGCTTGACCTTGCAGGCTGATTCGCGCACCCTTACAGATTCTGAGGTAGACGCGGCGCTGGAATCCATTCTGGCAACGCTCAAGGCCGAACTGGGTGCAACCCTGAGAGATTGAGGTTAGCGGGAAATGGCGTTGACCAAAGCGGAAATAGCCGAACGCCTGTACGAGGAACTCG
>JAVEVZ010000071.1:0-11177 GCA_034004805.1 Spongiibacteraceae bacterium
GGCCGACAGCCTGTGGCGCAAGCGCATCAAGAGCGAAGTGCTGAACCTGAAGCTCGCCGGCAAAGCCCCCGAGGAAATCCCGCCGCTGCTGAAAAGGCGCTTCAACAACCAGCTGCACCGGGTGCAGCAGTACAGCAGCGAGGATGTCTACCAGACCTACCTCAATGCGCTGACTGAGCTCTACGACCCGCACACCAATTACCTGTCGCCGCGCACCAGCGAAAATTTCAATATCAACATGAGCCTCAAGCTCGAAGGCATAGGCGCGGTGCTGCAGGCCGACGACGAGTACGTCAAGGTCGTGCGCCTGGTGCCTGCCGGGCCTGCCGACAAGCAGGGTCAACTGCAGCCCGCGGACCGGATTGTCGGCGTCGGCGAAGGCAAGAGCGGCGATATTCAGGACGTGGTCGGCTGGCGGCTGGACGATGTGGTGGACCTGATCCGCGGCCCCCGCGACAGCGTCGTGCGCCTGGAAGTGATTCCCGCCAAGGCCGCGGTCGAGGATCGCCGCAAGCTGATCGAAATCACCCGCAACGAAGTCAAGCTCGAGGAGCAGAGTGCACAGAAGAAAGTGCTGGAGATCTGGCACGGCGAGCGCAGCGTCAAAGTGGGGGTTATCGATGTGCCGGCCTTCTATATCGATTTCGAAGCCATGCGCAACGGCGACCCGGAATTCAAAAGCACCACCCGCGATGTCTACAAGCTGCTCACCGAGCTGATGCAGGAAGGCGTTGAGGGCGTGGTCATCGACCTGCGCAACAACGGCGGTGGCTCGTTGCAGGAGGCCAATGCACTGACCGGCCTGTTCATCGACTCCGGTCCCACCGTGCAGATCCGCCACTCCAGCAGCCGCGTGATCCGCGAAGGCAAGCAGCGCAGCTCGCCGTTTTACGACGGCCCGCTGGTGGTGCTGATCAACCGCCTCAGCGCCTCCGCGTCGGAAATTTTCGCAGGCGCCATCCAGGACTACCAGCGCGGCGTGGTGATCGGCGGCCAGAGTTTCGGCAAGGGCACGGTACAGTCCCTGTCGCCGCTGGCCCACGGCCAGCTCAAGCTCACCGAATCCAAGTTCTACCGCATCTCCGGCGACAGCACCCAGAACCGCGGCGTGCTGCCGGACATCGCCCTGCCTGAACTCTATGACTACAGCAAGGTCGGCGAAGGCGCGCTGGACAACGCCCTGCCCTGGGACCGCATCAAGCCGGCCCCGCACCGGGTCTATTTCGATATCCAGGACGGCCTGCCGCAGCTTATCGACCGCCACACCGCGCGCATCGCCAGGGACCCGGACTTTGTCTACCTGAACGATCAGCTGCAGATGCTGAAGAAAAACCGCTCGATCACCCGCCTGTCTCTCAACGAGGCCCAGCGCCGCGCCCAGCGCGATCAGGACCGCGCACAGCAGCTGGCCATCGAGAACAAACGCCGTCAGGCCAAGGGGCTGGAGCCGCTGGCGACACTGGATGAAGACGAGGCCGAAGACGAACTGGCCGTCGCCGACGACACCCGGACCGGTATCAAGGACAACGACCCGGTACTGACCGAAGCGGCCCATGTGCTGGCCGACACCCTGCAGATCTACCAGCAGGATGCCTCACTGGCCTGGGGCAATCGCTGAGCCAGAGGCAGGAATCAAGATCCGGGACAGGGACAGAAAGCCGTGACAGGGAAGTAAACAGGTACGTCAGATCGTTAAATCGACAGGTCGATGCTCGAACGGCGGCGCTCTGCGCCACTGCGGCGGTCCATCAGCTGGCGCTGGCCGCGCCGGCTGCGGCGATCCACCTTGTGACGCCGGTCAGCGCCGCTGTCGGTGCGGTCAGTGGCCGCGGCACCCTGCTCCACCCGCACCCCCGCCTCCGGACGGCGCACCTTGCTCACCACGTCGCGCACGGTCAACGGGCGCTGGTCAATTTTGATCATGGCACACCCTCCTCCTGATCAATTATCGGCCAGCTGACGGTTAACTTGAGCCGCGGCCGCCGTCGAACCACGCCAGCTTGTGCCTCAGGCCCACTACCTCGCCGACAATCAACAGGGTAGGCGCCCGCACATTCTCGCTCGCCACCAGATCAGGCAGCCCGGCCAGTGTGCTGACCAACACCCGCTGTTCGGGCGTGGTTCCGCGCTCAACCAGTGCAATCGGGGTGTCCGCGCCGCGGCCGTGGGCGATCAGCTGGCGGCAGATCTCGGGCAGTCCCACCAGTCCCATATAGATCACCACGGTCTGTGCGGGCTGCACCAGCTCGGCCCAGGGCAGGTCCATGCTGCCATTCTTGAGATGACCGGTGACAAAACGCACCGACTGGGCGTGGTCCCGGTGCGTGAGGGGGATACCTGAATAACAGCTGCAGCCACTGGCCGCGGTAATGCCGGGCACCACCTGGAACGGAATGCCTTCCGCCGCCAGCGTCTCGATCTCCTCCCCGCCGCGGCCAAAGATAAACGGGTCGCCGCCCTTGAGCCGCACCACCCGCTTGCCCTCCCGCGCCAGGGTCACCAGCCTGGCGTTGATATCCTGCTGGCGCAGGGTGTGCTGCGCCCGGGCCTTGCCCACGTAGATGCGCTCCGCGTCGGCGCGGGCCATATTCAGTATCGCGGGGGCCACCAGGCGGTCATAGAGCACCACATCGGCCTTCTGCAGCAGGCGCAAAGCCTTGAAGGTCATCAGGTCAGGATCACCGGGGCCTGCCCCCACCAGATAGACCTCGCCCAAAGACGCCGTGTCGGCCCGGGCATCGATCTGCTGGGTGAGCTCGCGCCGCGCCGCATCGAGATTGCCCGCCAGCGCCAGTTCGGCGGCGGGGCCGTCCAGCACCCGCTCCCAGAAGGCGCGGCGCTGCCCGAAACCGGCGAAGCGCGCCTTGACCTGTTGCCGGAACTCGCCGGCCAGCAGTGCCAGGCGCCCGTAGGCCGCCGGCACCAGGCTCTCGATACGGGCCTTGAGCATGCGCGCCAGGACCGGCGAGTTGCCGCCGCTGGAAATGGCGATCAACAGCGGCGAACGGTCCACGATGGATGGCAGGATCGCGCTGCACAAGTCGAGCTGGTCCACCACATTGACGGGAATATTGAGCGCCTGGGCGGCCTCGGACACGGCGGCATTGACGGCGATATCGCTGGTGGCGGCGATCACCAGGCGCTGCCCCTGCACATCGTCGCTGGCGAATTTGCGCGGCAGTACGGTCGCGCCGGCCTCAACCAGGGTGGCTGCCAGCGCCGCATCCACCTGCGGCGCAATCACCGTCAGCCGGGCTCCGGCGCGCAGCAACAGGCCAATTTTGCGCGCTGCGACCTCGCCGCCGCCCACCACCAGGCAGGGCTGGTCGCGCACATTGAGAAACAGCGGTAAGTAATCCATCCGCCGGGCGTCCTCGTCAGAGCCGGGTCACGCCGGCCATATAGGGGTGCAGTACCTCGGGCACATCCACCCCACCGTCGGCGCGCTGGTAATTTTCCAGCACCGCCACCAGGGTCCGCCCCACCGCCAGCCCAGAGCCATTCAGCGTGTGCAACAGTTCCGGCTTGCCGGTTTCCGGGTTGCGCCAGCGCGCCTGCAGTCGCCGCGCCTGGAAATCGCCGAAATTCGAGCAGGAGGATATTTCGCGGTATTTCTGCTGCCCCGGCAGCCACACTTCGAGGTCGTAGGTGCGGCGTGCCGAGAACCCGATATCCCCGGCGCACAGGATGACCTTGCGGTAGGGCAGGCCCAGGCGCTGCAGAATGGTTTCGGCGTGGCCGGTCAGCTGTTCCAGCGCGGCATCGCTCTGGCTGGCGCGCACCAGCTGCACCAGCTCGACTTTTTCAAACTGATGCTGGCGGATCATGCCCCGGGTGTCGCGACCGTAACTGCCCGCCTCGGAGCGAAAGCACGGCGTATGGCTGACAAACCTCCAACCCTCGTCCCCCAGTTCCCGGTCCTCAATAATCCGGTCGCGGGCGATATTGGTGACCGGCACCTCGGCGGTGGGAATCAGGTAGTACTCCTGGTCGCCCGCCAGCTTGAACAGGTCCGCCTCGAACTTAGGCAGCTGGCCCGTGCCGCGCAGACTGTCGCGGTTGACCAGGTAAGGCACATACACTTCCTGATAACCGTGCTCCGCGGTGTGGGTATCCAGCATAAACTGGGTCAGTGCACGCTGCAGGCGCGCGAGCCCGCCCTTGAGCACCGAGAATCGCGAGCCGGCGATCCTGCCCGCCGCATCAAAGTCCAGCAGCCCCAGCCCTTCACCCAGGTCGACATGGTCACGGGGCTCGAAAGCCAGCGCACGCGGCTCACCCCAACGCATGATTTCCACGTTGTCATCTTCGGTTTTGCCGGCCGGCACCGCGTCGTCGGGCACGTTGGGCAGCGTCAGCAACAGGTTGTCCAGCGCCTCCTGCGCCACACGGGCCTGCTCGGTCAGGGTCTGCAGATCGCTTTCTATGCGCGCCAGTGTCTGGTCGACGCTGGCTTTTGCCGCGTCGACGCTGAGGCCCTGCTGCACCAGCTGGCCTATCTGTTTCGAGGCCTGCTTGCGCTCGGACAACAGCGCCTGGCTGTCGATGTCAGCCTGCTTGCGCCGCGCGTCCAGGGCCATAAAGGCCTCGATATCGAAGACAAAGCCGCGCCGGGCGAGGCCCGCGGCCACTGTGTGCGGATCGTGCCGCAGCCATTTGATATCCAACATGCGTCTTTGCTCTGGTTTGCTCTGGAAAAAGACTTACTACAACATTCGTGTCAATGCGATGGCCACGGCCGCAGCCACCACGCAGGCAGTCAGGCTGCTCAACATATAGCCCAGGGCCAGCAGCCACTGGCCGGAATCAAACAGGCTCACCGTCTCCAGCGAGAACGTCGAAAACGTGGTGAAGGCGCCGAGAAAACCCACCATCAAAACGCTTTTCCAATCCGGGTGAAAGTAACCCTTCTCGGTGATCAGAACGAACGCGACGCCGATCAAAAATGAACCCAGCACATTGACCAGCAGGGTGCCCACAGGAAACCGGACATGCCACAGGGCGTGCACCCCCGTGCCCAGACCGTGACGCGCCAGTGCACCGAGGGCGCCGCCCAGCGCGATGAACAACAGGTGCTTCATGGGCTTCCCACCGTCAACTGCTCACAAGCGCGGCCGGCTCAATCATAGCGGCGCAGTGTACTGGCTTTATCCAGCTGTCGCAGATAGCTCAGCTTCTCGGAAATCTTCTTCTCCAGCCCGCGCTCCACCGGCTGGTAATACACCCGTTCATGAATCGCTTCCGGCAGATAGGCCTCACCGGCCGCATAGGCGCCCGGTTCATCGTGAGCATAGCGGTAGCCCTCGCCGTACCCGTCGGTCTTCATCAGCTTGGTGGGGGCGTTGCGCAGGTGCATCGGCACGTCGTAGCTGGGGTCTTTCTGTATATCCGCGCGCACCTGCTTGAAGGCGGTGTACACCGCGTTGCTCTTGGGCGCCGCGGCGAGATAGACCACCGCCTGCGCCAGGGCCAGCTCACCTTCCGGCGAGCCCAGGCGCTCCTGCACGTCCCAGGCATCCATGCACAGGCTCAGCGCACGCGGGTCGGCGTTGCCGATATCCTCCGTCGCCATGCGCACCAGACGGCGCGCGATATACAGCGGGTCGCAACCGCCGTCGAGCATGCGCACCAGCCAGTACAGCGCGCCATCCGGGGAGCTGCCGCGCACGGCCTTGTGCAACGCGGAGATCTGTTCGTAGAAGAGATCCCCCGCCTTGTCGAAACGGCGCACAAAGCCATCCAGCACTTCATTGATCAGCGCGTCGGCCACGGTGTCGCCGGTGGCCATATCCAGCGTCAGCTCGAGCAGGTTCAAGGCGCGCCGCGCGTCGCCGTCCGCAGTCTGCGCCAGGCGTTGCAGCTGGGCGTCACTGAGGATCGGCGCGTCAGCTTGCAGCGCCAGCGCGCGCCTCATCAGATCCGTTAGCTCTGCGTCTTCCAGGTTTCTCAGGCGGTAGACCCGCGCCCGGGACAACAGCGCGTTATTCAGCTCAAAGGACGGGTTCTCGGTGGTCGCGCCGACAAAGATCACCGTGCCGTCCTCGACAAACGGCAGAAACGCATCCTGCTGCGCCTTGTTGAAGCGGTGAACTTCGTCCACAAACAGGATGGTGCGCCGGCCGTGGCGCAGCTGTTCCTTGGCCTCGTCGATCGCCAGGCGAATTTCCTTGACCCCCGCCAGCACCGCCGACACGGTGATGAAATGCGCTTCGCAGAGACTGGCCATCAGTTTGGCCAGGGAGGTCTTGCCGACGCCGGGCGGCCCCCACAACACCATCGAATGCAGCTGCCCGGCGTCCAGCGCCACGCGCAGGGGCTTGCCCGGCGCCAGCAGGTGCTGCTGGCCCACGAACTGGTCCAGGCCCGCCGGGCGCATGCGCGCCGCCAGGGGTTGCGGCGCGCTGTCGTCAGCGAACAGGTTGGGGGTCATCGTAGATCACGTCGGTGCCCGCAGGCGGTGTGAAGTGGAAACGCGCGTCGTCCACAGCCGGGTTGGCACGCACGGCACTGAAGCGGATATCGGTGGTCTGGCCCAGGCCGTCCAGCAGCACCATGCGCTGCATTTCGCGAGCCTTGAACACGACCTCCAGCTGACCGAAGGCGCTGTCCGCGCTGCGTGGAACGAGCACAAAGCGCTGGCCCCAGTCGCCCGCCGCCAGGGTGATGTCGTAGTGCTCATCGAGCGCTTCCGGATCGTCGCTGAACAGCAGTGCCGGGGTCTCGGCGAGGTTGCCGTTGAAAGGCTGGCGTACCGCCTGCTCGAGATCGGCGTCGTAGCGCCACAGCCAGCGCCCATCGGTCACCACCAGATACGCAAACGGCTGTCTGACTTCCCAGCGCAGGCGCGACGGTCGCTTGACCCACAGCTCGCCGGAGGAGCGCTGCAGCAGATCGCCGCGGGCATCGCGGACCTGCTGATCAAATCGCGCATGCAGGCTTTTGGTCGGCGCCAGCAGTGCCACCAGCTGATCCGCGGCGGCGGGCTCACCGGCAACCCCGTTGACGGCGGTCAGCAGCAGCACCGCAATGGCGGCCAATAATCGATACACGATGGGTAACTCCTCAGTGTCGGGGTGGCGGCGGCGCGAGCACTTCGCGACTGCCGTTGGCACTCATTTCGCTGACCACCCCGGCCGCCTCCATGGACTCGACCAAACGCGCGGCGCGGTTGTAACCAATGCGCAATTTGCGCTGTACCGATGAAATGGATACCCGCCGGCTCTCGGTAACAAAATGCACGGCGTCGTCGTAGAGTTCGTCTTCCTCGCCGCCCTCGGCGCCACCTTCCGGTGCCATGCCGGGAATGCTGTCGGTGCTGCCGCCCTCTTCCAGCAGCCCTTCGATGTAATTCGGGTCGCCGCGGCGCTTCCAGTCCGCCACCACCCGGTGCACCTCTTCATCGGACACAAAGGCACCGTGCACCCGCACCGGCACACCGCCGCCAGGGGGCATATACAGCATGTCGCCGTGGCCCAGCAACTGCTCCGCACCGCCCTGGTCCAGAATCGTGCGGGAGTCGATCTTGGAGGATACCTGGAAGGCTATGCGGGTTGGGATATTGGCCTTGATCAGGCCGGTGATCACATCCACCGACGGCCGCTGGGTGGCCAGGATCAGATGGATACCCGCAGCGCGAGCCTTCTGGGCAATGCGCGCGATCAGCTCTTCGACTTTCTTGCCGACGATCATCATCATGTCGGCAAACTCGTCGATCACCACCACGATACACGGCAACGTCTCCAGCTCCGGCGCCTGCGCCACGGCCTCGCCGGCCTGGTAGTGATCCTCGGGCCGGAACAAGGGGTCGCGCAGCGGCTCGCCCCGCTTGCGCGCGTCGACGACCTTGCGGTTGAAGCCCGCCAGATTGCGCACGCCCATGGCCGCCATCAGCTTATAGCGGCGCTCCATTTCCGCGACGCACCAGCGCAGGCCATTGGCGGCATCCTTCATGTCGGTGATGACCGGCGTCAGCAAATGCGGAATGCCTTCGTAGACCGACAATTCCAGCATTTTGGGGTCCACCAGCAGCAACCGCACCTCCTCCGGTGAGGACTTGTAGAGCAGGCTGATCAGCATCGCGTTGACCCCCACCGACTTGCCCGAGCCGGTGGTGCCCGCCACCAGCAGGTGGGGCATCTTGGCGAGATCGGCCACCACCGGTTCGCCGGAGATATCGTGGCCCAGCGCCAGACTCAGCGGCGCGCGGGATTCCTCGTAGGTCTTGGAGGCCAGTACATCGCGGAAGTTGACGATCTGGCGGTCCTCGTTGGGGATCTCGATACCCACCACCGATTTGCCGGGAATGACCTCCACCACCCGCACGCTGATCACCGCCAGCGAACGCGCCAGGTCTTTCACCAAATTGCTGATCTTGCTGACTTTCACCCCCGGCGCCGGCTGGATCTCGAAGCGGGTCACCACCGGCCCGGGGTAGACCGCAACCACTTCCGCAGTGACGCCAAAGTCCGCAAGCTTGAGCTCCAGCAGGCGCGACATCGCGTCGAGAGTTTCCGGTGAATAGCCCTTGTCGCGGCTGTGATCCGCCGGGTCCAGCAGCCCCAGGGCCGGCAGCGGCCCGATGGGCCCGCTGGCATCGAACAGGGAGCGCTGCTTTTCTTTTTGCTCGCGGGGACTGGGCTCCGGCTTCTTGGGCGGCGCCAGTTCAATGCGGGGCGGCACGCGGGTCTGGCGCTTCTCCGTCTGCCTGACCAGGGCCTCCTTGCGCACCTGCTGGGAGCGCGCCGTGCTGCGGCGCTCCGCCAGCCGCGCCTGGTAGCGCCCCCAGTGTTCACGGCACCAGGCCAGCGCCGCCAGCACCGCCTCGCCCAGCCGGTCCATCAGCTTGAGCCAGGAGATATCAATAAACACCGTGAGCCCGAACAGCAGCAACGCCACCAGCAACAGGCGACTTCCCACGCTGCTGAATGAAGCCAGTGACGCCTCGCTCAGGCTGCTGCCCAGCCAACCGCCAGCGCCAAACGGCAGGCTGCTGTCAGGCACGGCTATGGCGGCCAGGGCGGTCGCCGATATCATGACCAGCGTCAGGCCCAGGCTGCGCACCGACAGCGTCAGCCAGTCCCAGCGCAGCGGCCGGTGGCGTTCGCGAAACAGCAGCCAGGCGCGATAGCCCAGCATCGCCGGGAACAGGTAGGCCATGACCCCGAACAGGGACAGGAAAATATCCGCCAGCCAGGCGCCAAACAGGCCCGCCGCGTTGTCCAGCGAGCCGCCGCGCCCGGTGCGCGACCAGCCGGGATCGGTGCCGCTGTAGGTCAGCAGTGCCAAAAGCAGATAGGCAAACACCGCCGCAAAGCCAATAAACGCCCCTTCGCGCAGGCGCAACTGCCAGCGATCCGTGCGCGCCAGGGATGTAGAAGCGGATGCATCTTTCTTGGCCAAATACTTGTCTCTCAAGCGCTTTTAATTGGTTAAAACGGCACAATGTTAGCATCCGGGCACCGCCTACCACTACCGGCGCGCACCCGGTACTTGGCCCCGGTTGCGGCATTCTTTACCATAGCGCCGCCGTCCCGACGCCGGCTTCTGTCACTGGAGTACCTCAATGATTCACCATCGCCTGATCATCCTCGGCTCCGGCCCCGCCGGCTACACCGCCGCAGTCTACGCCGCCCGCGCCAACCTCAAGCCGGTCGTCATCACCGGTATGCAGCAGGGCGGCCAACTGACCACGACCACCGATGTCGACAACTGGCCCGGCGACTGGGAGGGTGTGCAGGGTCCCGAACTGATGGTGCGCATGCAGAAACACGCGGAGCGCTTCGACACCCAGGTGGTGTTTGACCATATCGAGCGCGTGGACTTCTCCGAGCGCCCCCTGCGCCTGTACGGCAACAGCGCCAACTACAGCTGCGACGCGCTGATCATCACCACCGGCGCCTCAGCCCAGTACCTGGGTCTCGAATCCGAACAGGCGTTTCTGGGCCGCGGCGTCAGCGCCTGCGCCACCTGCGACGGATTCTTCTACCGCAACCAGAAAGTCGCCGTGATCGGCGGCGGCAACACCGCAGTGGAAGAGGCACTTTATCTGTCCAACATCGCCTCCGAAGTCACGCTGGTGCACCGCCGCGACAGCCTGCGCGCCGAAAAAATCCTGCAGGACAAGCTGTTCGAGCGCGCCAGGGAAGGCAAGGTGCGCCTGCTCTGGAACCATACCCTGGAGGAAGTACTGGGCAACGAGAGCGGCGTCACAGGCCTGCGTGTGAAAAGCACCCAGGGCGGCGACACCCAGGACATCGACGCGGCGGGCGTGTTTATTGCCATCGGCCACAAACCCAACACTGATATGTTCGCCGGGCAACTGGCCATGGAAAACGGCTATATCCGTATCCACAGCGGCCTGGAGGGCAACGCCACGGCCACCAGCGTACCGGGCGTATTTGCCGCCGGTGACGTCGCCGATCACGTCTACCGCCAGGCTGTCACCTCTGCCGGCTTCGGCTGCATGGCCGCACTGGACGCCGAGCGCTATCTGGACGACCTGGGCAGCTGACCCGCGGTGGAGCCCATCCCCTGGCTGACGGATCGGGGCCTGTGGTTTCCCCCCGTGGAACAGGCCCTGGACGACCCCAACGGCCTGCTGGCGGTGGGCGGCGACCTCAGTCCCGAACGGCTGATCAGTGCCTACCACCGCGGCATCTTTCCCTGGTACGAAGACCCGCAGCCGGTGCTGTGGTGGTCGCCCGATCCACGCTGCATTCTGTTCCCGGACCAGGTCCACATACCCCGCAGGCTGGCGCGCAAGCTGCGCAGTGACACCTTCGAGCTCAGTTTCGACCGCGCCTTTCCCGAGGTCATCGCCGCCTGCGGCACCCTCTCAAGCCGGCGCCCGGGCACCTGGATCACCGCCGACATGCGCAACGCTTATACTGTGCTTCACGAACTGGGCCAGGCCCACTCTGTCGAGGTCTGGCAGGACCGGCAACTCGTTGGCGGGCTTTACGGCGTGGCGATAGGCCGGGTGTTTTTTGGTGAGTCCATGTTCAGCCGGACAGCAGACGCGTCGAAGATCGCACTGATCAGCCTGGGCGCCCAACTGCAGCGCTGGGGCTTTGCGTTTATCGACTGCCAGGTCAGCAACCCGCATATGGCGCGCATGGGCGCCTTGGAAGTATAGCGGGCCGACTTTCTGGATCTGCTGCGTCCCGCCATTGGCCAGA
>JAVEVZ010000072.1:0-11109 GCA_034004805.1 Spongiibacteraceae bacterium
CGTGGGCTATATGCCGCAAAAGCTGGTGGTCGACCGCAGCCTGCCTTTGAGCGTGGCCCGGTTTCTGCGGCTGACCAGCGACGACCCCGCCGCGGTTCGCGCCGCGCTGACCCGGGTGGGGGTGCCGACGTTGGGAGAACGGCCCCTGGCGCAGATTTCCGGCGGTGAGCTGCAGCGGGTGATGCTGGCGCGGGCGATCCTGCGCAAGCCCCAGCTGCTGGTGCTGGACGAGCCGGCCCAGGGGGTGGATATCAGCGGCCAGGCGGCGCTCTATGCGCTGATCAACGCCCTGCGCGATGAGCTGGGTTGCGCGGTGCTGATGGTGTCCCATGACCTGCATCTGGTGATGGCCCAGACCGACAGCGTGCTGTGTCTCAACCAGCACGTGTGCTGCCATGGCCATCCCGAACAGGTCAGCACCGACCCCGCCTACCTCAATCTGTTTGGCCCCCGGGAGGCCGAGGCGCTGGCGGTGTACCACCATCACCACGATCACCATCACGATATCCACGGCGACGTGGTGGAGGCCGAACAGTGATACCGGACTTCTTGCTGTACGCGCTGCTGGCGGGCGCGCTGGTGGCGATTGCCGCCGCCCCCATCGGCTCCCTGGTGGTGTGGCAGCGGCTGGCGTACTTCGGCGATACCCTGGCCCACGGCGCCCTGCTGGGCTGTGCGCTGGGGGTGCTGCTCGCGGTGGATATCGCCCTGGCGGTGCTGCTGTTCTCCGCACTGCTGGCACTACTGCTGGTCTGGCTGCGGCATCACAGCCAGCTCGCCAACGACACCCTGCTGGGCATCCTGTCCCACGGCAGTCTCGCCCTGGGGCTGGTGGTGATCAGCGCCGTGCCGGCACTCAATCTGGATCTCAGCGCGCTGCTGTTCGGCGATGTGCTGGCGGTGGGCGCCGATGACCTGCTGGTGATCGCCGGTGTCTGCGCGCTGGTACTGGCACTGGTGTGGTGGCAGTGGACCGGCCTTATTGCGGTCACGGTCGACGCCGAGCTGGCCCAGGTCGACGGCCTGCCGGTGGGGCGTCTGCAGATGCTGCAGATGCTGCTGATCGCGCTGCTGGTGGCGGCGGCGATGAAGGTCGTGGGCGCGCTGCTGATCACCGCGCTGCTGATCATCCCCCCGGCCACCGCCCGGGCCTTTGCCCGCAGTCCCGAACAGATGGTGTGGTGCGCCGCCGGCGTGGGCGTAGTGTCCGTCGCCCTGGGCCTGGCCATGTCCGTCGCCTGGGACTACCCCGCCGGCCCCGCCATGGTCCTCGCCGCGACGCTGCTGTTTCTGGGGAGTAACGGGGTGCGGGGGTGGGTGGTGGGTAGGACGTCTGACGCTTGACGTCTGATGTCTGACGCTTTGGGTGGTGCGGGGATGCCGGGTTGGAGCGTTTGGCTGAACGCAAGCCGCATCCGTCGGCCACAGCGCCCTGCCTCTAGCGTTGAGCGTCAGACGTCCAGCCCGTTCGTCGCGTCAGACGTCAAGCGTCAGACTACCCAAAAATCAATGCGCCGAAGGCGCTTCCGACCAGGCGCCCAGGATGGAGTCCACCCGGTCGTCTTCAGGGACTTCTTCGCGCTTGACCCGGGGTTCGCCCTCCAGTTCGCGATACAGCATGTCGAACTGGTAGGCCATTTTGTGGCGGGGGTAGAGGTAGACCACGGGGGTTTGGGCGCGGTGGGATTCCTTCATCTTGATGGAGCCGCTGATAAAGCTGTCCAGCACCGGGAACTGCTCCTGGCGCAGCTCGTTGATCATTTCCGTGGGCAGTTTGGCCTGGGCGTTGAACTGGTTGATCACGATGCCGCCCAGGCTCAGGTCCGGGTTGTGGTCTTCCTGCAGTTCGATGATGTTGTTGAGCAGGCTGTACAGGGACTGCCGGGAAAAGCTGTCGCAGTCGAAGGGCACCAGCACTTCGTTGGCGGCAATCAGCGCGGACTTGCTGTAGAAATTGAAGATCGGCGGGGTGTCGATATAGATGCGGTCGAAGCTCTCGCTGAGGGCTTCCATCGCGTCGCGCAGCTTGTAGATCTTGTAGCGTGACTCCAGCTCGCGCTCCATCAGTTCCAGCGCCGGGCTGGAGGCCATCAGGTACAGGTTCTCGAAGCGCGTCTTCTGCACGTAATCTTCGGGGTTGTGCCTGACGCTGAACAGGTCGAGATTCTGCTTGAACAGCCCGGCGATGGAGCCCTCGCTGAGTACTTGGTGGTCGCGGTCTTGTGCGTACTGCAGGTCCAGCGGCTGGGCATGGCCCAGGTAGTAGCTGGCATTGCCCTGCACATCCAGGTCCACCACCAGCGTCTTGTGCCCGCGGCTGGCCGCGATTGCCGCCAGGTTGCACGTGATACTGGATTTCCCCACCCCGCCCTTCTGATTGAAGATTACTCTTCGCATGGCTTCCGTCGTCCGATTTGTTGTTATGACGGACCCGGATATTAGGGGGTTTGCACTAAAAGGTCGATGCCTGTCACAGAATAAACACCAGATATTGTGTTTGGACCTGTTTCTACAGGCCCAGATTCCGCCACAGGCTGCGGGTCGGCTCCACCTGGTTCATGGTATAGAAATGAAGCCCCGGCGCGCCCTGGGCCAGCAGCTGTTCGCAGAGCCGCGTGACCACCTCGACCCCGAAGGCCACCACCGAGGCGGAGTCGTCGCCATAGGCTTCGAGGCGGCGGGCGATCCAGCGCGGAATCTCGGCGCCGCAGTTGCGGGAAAAGCGCGCCAGATTCACATAGTTCATGATGGGCATAATGCCTGGATAGATAGGCTGCTCGATGCCGATGGCGCGGCAGCGGTCGATGAAATAGCCGTAGGCATCGGCGTTGTAGAAGTACTGGGTGATGGCGCTGTCGGCGCCTGCGTCGAACTTCTTTTTCAGAAACCGGATGTCCGCGTCGTAGCTGGGCGCGTCGGGGTGGATCTCGGGGTAGGCCGCCACCTCCAGATGAAACGCGTCGCCGAAGTGCTGGCGGATAAACCCCACCAGTTGGCTGGCGTAAATCAGCCGCGTGGCGCCCATCCCGGACGGCACGTCCCCGCGCAGCGCGACGATACGATCAATGCCCGCCGCCTGGTACTCGCGCAGCAGCGCGAGCAGCGTATCGGCGTCATCGTCGCCAAAGGACAAATGCGGCGCCACCGACAGCCCCTCGCGACGCATGGCCAGCACGATATTGCGGGTGTTGTCCCGGGTCGAACCGCCGGCGCCATAAGTGACGGAAAAAAACGCCGGCTGCAACGCATTCAACTCGGCGCGCACCTCCGCCAACTTGACGCGCCCTGCCTCGGTTTTGGGCGGGAAGAATTCGAAGGAATAGCGGTTTTTCATGTCGGTGCTTCAATCGCTGTTTGATAAGGGCTTAACGTCTGACGTCTGACGTCTGACGTCCGACGTCTGACGCTCGGCGGCTTTGCCGCCGAACAACCATGCCAATTCTTCGGTCTGCGCCGCCTTTGCAGCGCCTGAGGTTTAAGCGTCAGACGTCAGACGTCAGACACCCAAAGACTGAAATCAGACGCTCGGCGCCAGACACCCGGCACCAAGCGCTCGACGTCGCACCTCAGTATTTATAACTATCCGGCTTATACGGCCCTTCCACGCTCACGCCGATATACGCCGCCTGGGTGCTGGTCAGTTTTGTGATCACGCCGCCGAAGCCGCGGACCATGTGTGCCGCCACTTCTTCGTCGAGTTTTTTCGGCAGCACTTCCACCGTGATGGCGGCGGGTTTTTTGTCAGCTGCCAAATCGGCGAAGCGGCGCTCGTACAGATAGATCTGCGCCAGCACCTGGTTGGCAAATGAGCCGTCCATGATCCGCGACGGGTGGCCGGTGCCGTTGCCCAGGTTCACCAGCCGGCCTTCGGACAGCAGGATGAGGTGATCGTTGCTGGCGCGGTCGCGGTAGACCTTGTGCACCTGTGGTTTGACCTCCTGCCACTCCCAGTGCTTGCGCATGAACGCGGTGTCGATCTCGTTGTCGAAGTGGCCGATATTGCAGACCACGCAACCGGTCTTGAGCGCCTTGAGCATATTGCCGTCGCAGACGTTGACGTTGCCGGTGCTGGTGACCAGCAGGTCGATATTGCCCAGCAGCGCCTTGTCGATGGAGGCTTCGCTGCCATCGTTGACGCCATTGATATAGGGCGATACGACTTCGTAGCCGTCCATGCAGGCCTGCATCGCACAGATCGGATCGATCTCGGTGATGCGCACAATCATGCCTTCCTGGCGCAGGGACTGGGCGGAGCCCTTGCCGACGTCGCCATAGCCGATAACCAGCGCCTTCTTGCCGGCTAACAGGTGATCTGTGCCGCGCTTGATGGCGTCGTTCAGCGAATGACGGCAGCCGTACTTGTTGTCATTTTTGCTCTTGGTGATGGAGTCATTGACGTTGACCGCGGGAATTTTCAGCTCGCCCTTGGCTTGCATCTCCAGCAGCCGGTGTACGCCGGTGGTGGTCTCCTCGGTCACGCCGTGGATGCGGTCCAGCATCTGCGGAAACTTCTGGTGCAGCATCAGCGTCAGGTCGCCGCCGTCGTCCAGCACCATATTGGCATCCCAGGGCTTGCCGTCCTTCAGGATGGTCTGCTCGATGCACCATTCGTACTCTTCCTCGGTTTCACCCTTCCAGGCAAACACCGGAATACCGCGCGCAGCAATCGCCGCCGCCGCGTGATCCTGGGTCGAGAAAATATTGCACGACGACCAGCGCACCTCGGCACCCAGCTCAATCAGGGTCTCGATCAGTACGGCGGTCTGGATCGTCATATGAATGCAGCCAAGAATCTTCGCGCCAGCCAACGGCTTTTGATCGCCATACTTGCTGCGCAGACTGATCAGCGCCGGCATTTCGCCTTCAGCAATCTCGATTTCACGACGACCCCAGTCGGCGAGGGAGATGTCGGCGACTTTGAAGTCTTGCTCAATGGTCGGGGCGGTGCTGGTTTTCATGTAGTGACTCCGTAGTAGGTGGTCTGACGTCTGACGCCTGACGTCTGACGCTACTGCGGCAGGCGTTTCAGGGTCGGAGTCTGACCGGGGCGCTATGGCGCTCAAGGTTTCAACTTCTGTATCAGGTTATTGAGCATTGCGAACAGATGTTCGAAGTGCTCGTTCAACTCTTCCGGCC
Source organism: Spongiibacteraceae bacterium (assembly GCA_034004805.1). Lineage (GTDB taxonomy): Bacteria > Pseudomonadota > Gammaproteobacteria > Pseudomonadales > CAMLJR01 > JAVEVZ01. The sequence goes on from JAVEVZ010000072.1 coordinate 5,137, forward strand.
GGGCGATCAACTCGAGCCGGCGTGCAATATCAACTTGTGTTTCCAGCTCAAACAGCGAGCCGCGGGCAATCTGCAGAAAGCGGGAAAATTCTTTGTCTGTACCTCTCCCTGCACCCTCTGCAATATTCGATGGCAAACTCACCGCCGCCCGCCTCATCTGTGTGACCAGTCCAAACTTTTCCGTTTCTGGAAAGCCGCCTGTCACACGATATACCTCGGCCACGAGCGCCATAGCGCTTTGCCAAACCTTCAGTTGCCTATACCGTCGCCGAATTTCCATGCGCCCTCCCTGGCACCGGTTGTGCTTCAGACGTCCAGCGTCAGACGTCAGACCAATTTCAAATCGCCGCCTTCAACGCCTCCACCCGATCCGTCGCTTCCCAGCTGAAGGCCGTTGCTGTTTCGCTGTGGTCGACGCCGTTTTCCCGCCAGTGGTAGGTGTGCTGGTAGGGCTCGCGGCCGAAGTGGCCGTAGGCGGCGGTGGCCTGGTAGACCGGGTGTTGCAGGTCCAGCATGCGGGTGATGCCGTAGGGGCGCAGGTCGAAGACTTCGCGGATGGCGGCGATCAGTTTGTCGTCACTGACCTTGCCGGTGCCGAAGGTGTTGACCGAGATCGATGTCGGTTCGGCCACGCCGATGGCGTAGGACACCTGGATTTCACAGCGCGCAGCGAGACCCGCGGCGACCACGTTCTTGGCGACGTAGCGGCCGGCGTAGGCCGCCGAGCGATCGACCTTGGACGGGTCCTTGCCGGAGAAGGCGCCGCCGCCGTGACGGGCCATGCCGCCGTAGGTGTCGACGATGATCTTGCGCCCGGTCAGGCCGCAGTCGCCCACCGGGCCGCCGATGATGAACTGGCCGGTGGGGTTGATGTGGTAGCGGGTCTTGGCGTGCAGCCACTCGGCGGGCAGCACCGGCTTGATGATGTGCTCCATCACCGCCTCGTGAATCTGCGCCTGGCTGATGCCCGGGTTGTGCTGAGTGGACAACACCACCGCTTCCACCGCCACCGGCTTGCCGTTTTCGTAGCGCAGGGTGACCTGGCTCTTGGCGTCGGGGCGCAGCCAGTTGAGGGTGCCGTCTTTGCGCAGTTTGGCCTGCAACTCAACCAGGCGGTGCGAGTAGTACAGCGGCGCCGGCATCAGCATGTCGGTTTCGTCGGTGGCGTAGCCGAACATCAGGCCCTGGTCGCCGGCGCCCTGGTCTTCGGGTTTGGCACGATCGACGCCCTGGGCAATATCCACGGACTGTTTGCCGATGGCGTTGAGCACCGCGCAGCTGGCGCCGTCAAAGCCGATGTCGGAGTGGTTGTAGCCGATGTCCAGTATGACCTTGCGGATGATGTCTTCGAGGTCCACGTAACAGGAAGTGCTGACCTCGCCGGCGACGATGGCCATGCCGGTCTTGACCAGGGTCTCCACCGCGACCCGGGCGTTCTTGTCGCGGGCGATGATAGCGTCCAGCACGGCGTCGGAGATCTGGTCGGCCATTTTGTCGGGATGGCCTTCCGATACGGACTCGGAGGTGAAAATCGAGTATTCGGACATTTGCGGTGTCTCCTGAAATAGCCGCGGGGCTGTGGGCTCAGGCCCGGTGTTTGATGAAATGACGAATCTGGACCCGGAAGCCGTTGCGCTGGGCCAGATAGATGCTTTTGCCTTCGGAAAAATCCGCCGCCTCGGCCCAGGCGCTGAGGTCCTCGGGCTGAAAACCCAGCCACAGGTCGCCGCAGGACTCCCGGGTCCAGCCCTGGTCGTGGCGGCACAGCTCGGTGACCAGCAGCTGGCCACCGGGTCGCAGCAGGCGGCTGAGGTCGTGGAAGATCGCGGCGGGCTCGGGGTTGTGGTGCAGGACCATATTGAGCACCGCCCAGTCGATATCTGCGGGCAGGGCCGTGCTGGCGGTGTCGCCGGCCAGCAGCTCGACGTTGCCCAGGGCCTGGGCGGCGACAGTCTCGCGGGCCCGGGCCAGCATCTCGGGGGCGTTGTCGAGGCCGATAACCCGCGCAAACTGCTGGCTCAAGATTGGCAGGAAACCGCCGTCGCCGGGCCCGACTTCCAGCGCGGTGCCGCCGCCGGGGTGGGACTCGGCCAGCAGCTCCGCCGCCGCCGGGCCATAGAGCTCAAAGCTGGCCACCCGCTCCTGCTGGCGCTTCAGGGTGTGAGCGTGCTCGGCGAAGAACTGCCGCGAGCGCTGGGCGCGCAGTTGCTGGATATCCAGCAGGCGCGCGCGGGTGGCGGCGTCCAGGGGCAGCTCGGTGGCCGCGGTGCACAGGGCCTGTTGCAGCGGTTCCAGCCAGGCGTGCTGAGCGGTGTCAGCGCGCCGGTAGAACAGGGAGTTGCCCTCGCGGCGATGGGTGACCAGGCCGGCGGTGGCGAGAATCTTCAGGTGGTGACTGAGTCCCGACTGCTTGCAGTCGAGGATATGGCACAGCTCCAGCACGCCGAAGGAATCCTGGTGCAACAGCCGCAGCACGGCCAGCCGCAGGGGCTCGGCACCGGCCTTGCACAGGGCGGCCAGGGCGCCGGTGGCGTCCGCGTCGGGTATGGCTTGCCGGGCTTGGAGTGGTTGCATGGCGGCGGAGTCTAGCAACGCTCCAGCCCTATATCAATTAAATTTGATATAGGGCTGTTCATGCGGAGGTAATGGCGGCAAATCAGCGTGTTGTCCACACTTTCCGCTGTGTTTGCGGATGGCGCGGACCGTGGCGTTATTGCCCGGCCGCAGCGGGTTTGCGCGGGCTGCGGCGGCGGCGCGGGCCTTCGCGGCGGGTCTCGCCGGCGGGGCTGGCGCTGTTGCCGTTTACGTTGCCGTTGACATTGCCGTTGGCGTTGGCGTTGGAGCGCGGCTGGGCACTGCTGCTGCGCCCGCCGCCGGTGTTGCGTCCTGCGCCGCTGTTTCCGCTTCCGGAGCGACCGCCGTTACCGGGGCGGCCCTGCCCCGCGCGGTTGCTGTTGCGCGGGTTGGCCGGACGTGGCGGGCGGTCGGGTGCATCGACGACCGCCAGTGGCTTCAGGTCGGGGAAGGGGTTGGGGTGCAGGGGCAGGCGCTGGCGCAGTACGCGCTCGATGGCGCTCAAGTACTTGCGCTCCTCGCCGTCCACCAAAGACACCGCGTTGCCGCTGGCGCCGGCGCGGCCGGTGCGGCCGATGCGGTGCACGTAGTCCTCCGCCACATTGGGCAGCTCGAAGTTCACCACGTGGGGCAGCTGGTCGATATCCAGGCCGCGGGCGGCGATATCCGTGGCCACCAGGGCGCGGACCTTGCCGGCCTTGAACTCGGCCAGTGCCTTGGTGCGTGCGCTCTGGCTCTTGTTGCCGTGAATGGCGGCGGCATTAATGCCCTGGCGTTCCAGCTGCTGGCTGAGTTTGTTGGCGCCGTGCTTGGTGCGGGTAAACACCAGCACCTGCTCCCAGCCGCCGCGCTGAATCAGTTCCGCGAGCACCAGGGGCTTGGCGGCTTTTTCCACCGAGAACGCCTGTTGTTCGATGCGCTCGGCGGTGGTGTTGCGGGCGGCGACTTCCACGGACACCGGGTCGTTGAGCAGGCCCTTGGTGAGTTCGCGGATTTCGCTGGAGAACGTCGCCGAGAACAGCAGGTTCTGACGCTTGGCCGGAACCAGGCGCAACACCTTTTTGATGTCGTGGATAAAGCCCATGTCCAGCATGCGGTCGGCTTCGTCCAGTACCAGGATCTCGATGGCCTTGAGGCTGACCGCGCCCTGGCCTACCAGGTCCAGCAGCCGCCCGGGGGTGGCCACCAGCACATCGACGCCCTGGCGCAGACGGGTGATCTGCGGGTTTATCTTGACCCCGCCGAATACCACAGTGCTGCGCAAGGGCAGGTACTTGCCGTAGGTGGCGACGCTTTCGCCGACCTGGGCGGCGAGTTCGCGGGTGGGGGTCAGGACCAGCGCGCGGGGGTTGCCGGTGCTGGCCCAGTCGCCCAGGCGGTGCAGCAGGGGCAGGGTAAAGCCGGCGGTCTTGCCGGTGCCGGTCTGGGCGGCGGCCAGTACGTCGCGGCCGGCCAGAATGGCGGGTATGGCCTTGACCTGGATCGGCGTGGGGGTGTCGTAACCCTGCTCCGCAACGGCGCGCAACAGCGCCTCGGACAGACCAAGGGAAGTAAAATCAGTCATGTAAGAACCTCGGGTTCAAGCGCTACGCCAGAACGGCTGCGCAGCCAGCCTGCCCGAGAAACAATAATTGCTGCTGATCCGGCTCGGGCGGCGCGGATACAAACAGTGCCAGCCGATGCGGCTCTTCAGGGGTTGTGAACGTGAAGATCAGACGACAGGGCGGGGACGAACGCCGCACAGCATAGCCCAAAGGCCGCGCGCTGCCCAGCGAAAGTTCGCGATCAATGGCGCGTGGTGCCGCTGTCCAGGGTAACGCCCAGCTTCGCCAGGCGGTCCGCGGCCCGCTGGTCGCCGGTTAACAGCCACGCCTGGTAGAGCGCGATCACATCCGCATCCCCGTCGTCGGTGTTCCGGTGGCAGGCGTCGGCAACCAGGCCCAGAAAAGCAGTAAAGCGTTGCGCCAGTTCTGCAAAGGTCGAGCGCTGGGTGCGGGCGGCGTGATCTGACAGGTAGTCGTAGGCGCCGCCGCCCATGCCGATAAAGTACTCCTGCTTCAATCCGTGGCGGGCATAGCTCTCGGGAAACAGGGCGCCAACAAACAGCGCCTGATCCCCGAGCTGGCGCAGAATCAGGCAGCGCTGGTGCCCCCCTTGCGCCTCGTGCGCATCCTTGTAAAGCAATGCGAAGGGGCGCAGGTGCAGGCGTCCCGCTTCGAAGCTGAACAGTTGCCGGCTGTCGCTGAGTCGGGCCATCAACTGGGCCATGTAGCTGAGGGCGTCGTCGGTGGGTTGGGGTTTGAGTGGTTTGGCACAGGCCTCCAGGCGGTCGCGAAAGTAGTTGGCCAGGTTGCCCTCGAATATTGGTGACGGGGTGGGTGACACGTCAATCCTCCACAGCGAAAGCCAGCGCGCAGATTCAAAGATAACCCACGGAGCCATTATTTCAAGATCATAAAAAGCGTGTAAAACATAAAAAATTTTTATAAAAACTGGCGCGTTTGCCCGCTTGAAATTTCTGATCCTGTTCCCAGTTATCCCGGGCTGTCGGTGACACGGTTTGTCGTGACAGCTAACGACAATTGTATGTGTTTGTGTATGCATTTTATTGGGAGGAATTCGCGATGCGTATCAAACCGCTCAATGACCGATTGGTGATCCGTCGTTTGGCGGCAGAAACCACCACCAGAGGTGGAATTGTCATCCCCGAAAAAGCCGCTGAAAAATCCATTCAGGGGGAGGTGCTCGCCGTGGGCGAGGGTTCGCTTCTGGAGGACGGGCGCCGCCAGCCGTTGTCGGTCAAAGAAGGGGATATTGTCTTGTTTGCCCAGTACGCGGGCACGGAGGTAAAGCTCGACGGGGAGGAGTTTCTGATACTCCGCGAGAGCGATGTGTTGGCAATTGTCGAGAAGACGGGTGTGCAGGAGAAAGCAGCATGAGTGCAAAAGTGATTGCGTTTTCCCAGGACGCGCGTGAGCGGATGTTGAAGGGCGTCAATATTCTTGCGGACGCGGTCAAGGTCACCATGGGCCCCAAGGGGCGCAATGTGGTGCTGGACAAAAGCTTTGGCGCCCCGCGTGTGACCAAAGACGGTGTGTCGGTCGCCAAGGAGATTGAACTCAAGGACAAGTTCGAAAACATGGGCGCGCAGATGGTCAAGGAGGTGGCCTCCAGGACCGCGGATGTCGCCGGTGACGGCACCACCACGGCGACGGTGCTGGCGCGCGCCATCGTGGTGGAGGGCCACAAGGCGGTGGCGTCCGGCCTGAACCCGATGGACCTCAAGCGCGGTATCGATCTGGCGGTGGACGCTGCGGTCAAGGAGTTGCAGACACTGTCCAGGCCCTGCGATGACAACAAGGCCATCGGCCAGGTTGCCACGGTGTCCGCCAACTGGAA
>JAVEVZ010000073.1:0-11075 GCA_034004805.1 Spongiibacteraceae bacterium
TGGCAAACTTTGCACGCAATTAGCTAAGATTAGCGATGAAAGGGGTTACACATGCTCCTCCGGCAATAAACGTGCCCTCACCCTTATACTGGATGGCGCCAAAGATATCGTTGACCACCAGCTTGTCACCGGCCTTGAGTCCGAGCAATTCGTTGGTAAAACCCTTGCGCGACGGGTAGGTCTTTATCATAAATTCCAGATAATCCTCGGTCGGCAAACAGGTAAACGTGAACGGCCTGCCCTCGTTCTCCCAACCTTTCTTATCGAGAAAGATTTCGGTGGCCTGACCGGGTTGAAAGTCTGCACCAGCGGGCTTTGTGGTCACGATCTGCAAGACGTCGTGTGTAACAGGGTTAATCGAAAATATCCTTACAAATTCATTTTTCATGGCGCACTCCTTTCCAGGGCGCGATAGTCAGCACCAGACTGCGCGTTAACCGCTGATTTGCGTGCGTATTGCACGGCTACCGACCCACCGTTACCAGATCGCTTTCGTCGCATCCAGAAAATCTGGCCGCGCCTGAATCCGTCAGCGGCCAGGGAAGCTGACGGCGGTGCTTTTCCATCTCTTCCGTCGCAATATCAGCCTGCTGCGATGATGACTCCAACAACACCGACTCCCGCAGCTCCCGAGCCCGGGAGGATCAGTGGCTTGCATAGACAGGTTGATTTCGGTGCGTGATGACGCAGGGAATCCCAGTGCCGACACAAGCAGCGGGGTGCGCATACAGCGAGTAAACGCCCAAATCCTGCTCACGTCAACGCATGAACCATTGAGTGCGCAGCAAGGCGGCTAGCGCCGAATGCAATAGTCAAACCTGAGCGCGTAACGGCGCTGACAACGGCTGATTTTATTTATTGATCACAGGCGGGGCGGCCCGGGCGCGACGCATGGCATGCACGGCGGTGGCGCGTCGCCGGCCACTTAGGAACCGTGGCCGGCGACAGGGATCAGAAATTGAAACCATTACCGGTCACCACCGGCACATTGGTCCACAAATCATTGGGGTCCCGGTACCAGCCCGCGGCAGCCAGCGCGCCGCCGTCCAGGTTGAGGGTGGTGCCGGTCATCCACGATGACAGGTCGGAAGCCAGGAACAGCGCACTGCCCGCGGCATCCTGCGGTACCCCGAAACGTCCCAAGGGAATCCAGCGTCGGGTGTGGGCCTGATGCTCCTCGGCAATCAGCGCGGAGGGCTGTACCTGCGCAGTCTCCGTGGTTTCCGGCGCGATGGCATTGACGCGTATACCCGCCGGCGCCAGTTCCAGGGCGAGGCTGCGGGTAAAGCCGGTGATGGCGTGCTTGAACGTGCAATACGCCGTGCACATCGGAATGCCGCGGAAGGCCTCAATGGAAGACACACTGATAATACTGCCGCCGGCGCCGCGCTTGCGCAGCAGGGGAATGGCTGCACGAGTCACTATAAAAATCGATTTCAGGTTGGTGGCATAGAGCTGTTCCAGCTCATCGTCCTCACAGTACTCAAACGGCTTGGTCACGCCGAGAAAGTCGCCGACGTTATTGATCACGACATCCAGACCGCCAAAGCGCTGGTCCACCTCCTGCATCAGCGTTTCTACTGCCGCGCGATCGCGCACATCGGTCTGTGCCACCAGCGCCGGCACGCCCCGGGCTGCCAATGCCTCCCGGGTTTCCGCGCACCGCGCCGGGTCCAGTTCGGCGACCACCACCGCGGCCCCGCGCGCGCCAAACGCTTCAACCATGGCGCGGCCGATACCTGCACCGCCGCCGGTCACCAGCACCGTCTTGCCGGTAAAATTCAGATCCTGCATGTTGCTGACTCCACTTATTGAATGGTCAGGCCGCCATCGACGACCAGCGCATGGCCCACCACATAGCTGGACTCCTCGGCACACAGCCACAGAATGGCGCGCGCGATTTCTGCGGGGCTCGCAAGCCGGCCGATGGGGTGATTGGCACCCACCAGGCTTTTGTCCACGCCCTCGCTCAGGTTGCCGGTGAGCATCGGTGTGTCCACCGCCCCCGGACACACCGCGTTGATGCGCAGGCCGCGACCGGCGTACTGCAGCGCCGAGGCGCGGGTCAGCCCGACCACAGCGTGCTTGCTGGCGGTATAGGCCGGCTTGTTGGCGACCCCCACCAGGCCAGCGGCCGAGGCGAGGTTGACGATGGCGCCGCTGCCCCGGGGCAGCATCGCCGCGATCTCGTGCTTGACGCACAGGAACAGGCCCTTGACGTTCACCGCCAGCACCCGCTCCAGAATGCCTTCGTCCCAGCTCGCCTCGGGGGCCACCTCGGGGTCGATGCCCGCGTTGTTGACGGCAATATCCAGCTGGCCAAAGTTGTCCACCGCAGCCGCGACCATGGCCGCCACCGCCGCGCTGTCGCTGACGTCGGTCTGCACAAACAGCGCCTCGCCACCCTGCGCTTCAATCCGGCGCACCGTCTCGGCACCGCCGGGGGTGACGTCAGCCACTACCACCCGGGCGCCGCCCGCGGCCAGCGCTATCGCCACTTCACGGCCTATGCCGCTGCCAGCGCCGGTGACCAGCGCTACCTTGTTATCAAACCGTGTCATGTATACCTCACTGTTTTGCCTGGATTGAATGAATCGAATTCTGTGGTGGCCCGGAGCGCAAAGCACGGCCATTCCGGCGCTGGAAACGCGCGGCACGCGGGCGGCCCCCAGCGCATCTTCGCCATAGCACTGGACCACTGCATAAGCCCCACCGGGCGTCGGTGCAGGCTTGGCAGCCTGTCCCGGCACTCAGCCAAGGCCGGCTACCGAGCGCAGCACCAGACTCACCAGCGCCGACTGCTGGTTCACACCGGTTTTCTGGAACGCACTGCGCAGCTGGCTGCGCAGGGTGTTGCGGGTTACAAACAATTCCTCAGCGATCTCATCGAGACTCAGACCATTGGCCAGGGCGATGGCCAGCCGGGCTTCGCTGGGCGTGAAATCGAACAGTTGCTGGAGTATGCCCTGCTGTGCGGGACTGAGCAGCTCCGGCACCCGGACATACACCGCAGCCCGTGGTTCCTCGTCCGGTTCAGTGGCCCGCAGCGGCTTGACCAGCAGATAGAGCGGCGAGGCGCCGTCACCGGACAGGGTCAGCGCCTCGGCCAGAGCCGGCGTCACGTCCCGCCCGCCGCAACACGCCTCCAGCGCCGCCTGCAACTGGCGATTGTCGCCTGCCTGAACCGCCACTAGCCGGCCATTGTGCTCGCGAATGCCCTCGGCACGCGTCAGCAGATGGCTGGCCACCGGATTGCAATGCACGATGCGGCGCTGCTGGTCCAGCAGGATGACGCCCATTTCCAGGCGGCTGGTAATGCCTTCGTACAGACTGCGTTCGGCCTGATAACGCTTGTCGCGATCCAGCCATTCCAGCAGCTGACGCAGGTGCGGCCCCAGCAGGTTGAACAGCGCCCGTTCCTGCGCGCCAAAGGCGGGCGCACCCCGGCCGCGGGCGACGCGCAAACCTATGCCCACCCGCTCCCCGCGGTAGATATCCATGCCCAGTATCTGCACGATATCGACCGGGGCCAGATGCTCGCGGTAATAAGCGGTCTTCTGCAACTGCGCCAGCGGGACCATTTCCTCCAGGGTTACCGCCACCCCGTCCGGCAAATTGACGAAGGGATCCAGCGCCGCGTAATCATTGGCGTATTGCAACTGGCTGGCGCTGTCGAACTGCATGCCACCGGTAAACGTCAGGCCCGGGTCATTGGGTCGCGGACGGCTGAGGGTTATCACGCTTAGCCTGGCCTGCAGCCTTTCGCACAGCAGCTGCAGAAAGCCCTGCCAGGGTGAGGCTTCCCGTGGCCCGTTGTACAGGGCCACCACCAGTTGATTGAAATGCTGCAACTCATCGCTGGCCATGGCTGGCGACGACCTCCACCCCGGCGGGATCACGACACCCGCCGAGGTATACCACGAGGCCGGCAGCTTGCTAAACCCTGCGACCGCGCTCAGCGAAAAATATAGTCGTCCGGGTTCGGCTTCTTGGTCATTTTCCAGTAGTCGATAATGCGAAACGGAAGGTTCGCCGTGACCCGGCCCGCGCTGTTCTTGTACCAGTTGCTCACCTCCGGCGAGCCCCAGGCGGTACCGGCATTCACTGCATCGACCTTTTCGTTGTAGGCGTCGTGGACGTCCTGCCTGCAGTCCAGGGACCCACAGTTGCGCTCCAGCAGCAGGCGGATACAGCGCAGGATGTAATTCACCTGCGACTCGGCGTTATGGGCGATGCTGCCCGCCACCACCAGATTGGTGTTGGGCCCGTAGATACAGAACAGATTGGGGAAATTGGGCACCGTGATCCCCAAATACGCGCGGCCGTTGGTCTCTGACCACTGCTGGCTCAGTTCGATGCCTCCGCGGCCGACCACCTTCATGGGAAACAGAAAGCGGTCGGCATGGAACCCGGTGGCGCAGACAATGGCGTCGACTTCGTGCAGCACCCCGTCGGTGGTTTTCACCCCGTTTTCAGTAATCGCCTCGATGCCGGTGGTGATCACCTCCACATTTTCGCGCTGCAGGGCCGCCAGATAGGTGCCGTTGTCCTGCAGGATGCGCTTGCCAAAAGGCGGATAGGTGGGCAGCACCTTGCGCAACAGCTCGGGATCGCTGACCTGGGATTCAATCCACCCGCTCAGCACCTGGCGCATCCCTTCATTGGTCGCGCTGATGGACAGTGGGTTGTCCCAGCTCTCGTCCACCAGAGTCTTGTCGTACACGCCCTCCACCGAGGTGTAGAACAGCCAGAAGCGATACCACTTGGAGTAATAGGGCAGCTTTTTGAGCGCCCATTTCTGGCCCTCGCCGACCTCTGCGTGATAGCCCGGATTGGGGAACATCCACGCCGGCGAACGCTGGAACACGGCCAGCTCGCCGACGGTATTCGCCAGTTCGGGAATAATCTGGAAGGCACTGGCGCCGGAACCGATCACCGCAACGCGCTTGCCCGTCAGGTCAAGGCCGTCGGGCCAGGCCGCGGAGTGGAACAGCGGGCCACGGAAGGTGTCGCGGCCGGGAATATCCGGCAGCCTGGGGCGGTTGAGCTGGCCTACCGCACTGATCAAGGCGCGCGCTGTCAGCGTCTCCTGCTCGCCTTTGCCGCCATTTTTTCGCCCCACCACGGTGACCTGCCAGGTGTGACTGGCCTCGTCGAACACTGCGGACTCCACCTCGGTCTCAAACCGAATCAGCGACTTGACGCCGTACTGTTCGGCACAGCGGTCAAAATATGCGCGGATATCGTCCGCCAGCGGATAGTGACACTGCCAGTCGTGGTTGGGCGCAAAGGAGTAACTGTAGCTGTGGCCGGGCACGTCCACCCGGCAACCGGGGTAGTGATTCTCAAACCAGGTGCCGCCGATGGCGGGGTTTTTCTCGATCACGGTGCAAGGGATGCCCGCCTGCGTCAGCCGGATCGCCGCCAGCACGCCCCCCATGCCGGCGCCGATGATCACCACCGGAAACTCCGCTGCCCGCGCCTGCAGTTCCGGCGTCTCGAGCTTCAGGCCACGGCGGTCCACACCGTCCAGCGCGATCTCCTCGTCGATAAACTCCAGATATTGCTCGTCCACCGCTTCGTTGCACATATAACGGTACAGCTCAGCCGCGGTGTCCTTCGACAACTCCGGCAGCGTAAAACCGCGCTCTCGGTACGCCGCTATGGCTTCCCGGGCACGGGCGTGGACCCGGTCCACCTCCGCGCGGGTATAACCACCCTCCAGCAGCGCCTCGCCGGTCTGCGAGCCCGCCTCCACCACATCCATAACCTGCGGCGGATGGAACTCCTCGAGTATCGACCTGTCACCGGTCATATGGACGATCGACATGATCAGCGCCGACGTATTGAGCTCGGCCAGCGCCGCATCAATAAACGCCGCGTCTTCGGTGATGGGTTCCAGCGATGCCTGCAGACGTCTGGTCATTGAGGCTACTCCTTTATAGGCAAATCGTGACACGGCATGGGATCGGTGTATGCACAAACACCCCGCTGTTAACGGACTGCATCATGGTCCCCGATAGTCTTGGCACTTTGCGTCCTCCATATGGATGAAATCTCCCGGCTCCATGGGCGGCAGCACTGCGTCGGCTCATGCAGGTTTCGTCAGCTCAAACATGGCCGCAGGCATGGGATACTCCAGTTCCCAGGTCATGGATATGGGTCGATCTCCCTGCCAGGAAAGTAAGCGCTTCGCAGGGCCGATAAACGTAAAAGGCAGCGTCTCCCCGTCCAATCTTTTGAAGGCTCGAGCAAAGAACAGAACGGTGTAGCCTCTTGCCTGGAAATTGAGATAGTTCTGTCCCGTCGGGCTCGCCTGGCTGACACCTGACTGGCTCTGCCAATGCAGCTTGGTACGACTGATCGGGTAATCCTCATAGCGTGTCGTGGGAGAAAAATCTCGCTCGTCCTTATTAAACGTGACGAGATGAACATAGAGCTTCTGCGCTTGGCTATGGATAACCCCAACCCCCGTAGGGCCCGGGGCATCTATTGTTGCAAGGCCCAACAAAGCTTTGATCTCGGCCGAGCCATAATCGGCATGGAGGCGCAGCTCGACGCCATCAGCTATACGCAAAGCTTGTATCGGCACCTGCTGCCCGGCCTTTTTCCAGCGTGCAATTTCTCTTGCATCTGTCCTGAGGCTGGGGTTCGCTTGCCAGCGATTTATGGACTCCTGCACAGATGTAACCCCGACCTGATCACCTCGCCTTCCCCACAACAGATAGTGGACGGCCACCCCCAACTTTTCAGATTGCAGGACACTGCTTTCATTGGTATCCGCCAATCCGGCAACGGCGTCCAGCAGCTCAGGGTCCGAGCGCAGCGCAAGCCGTGCCAGCGCTTTTCGCCCATCGGCCATATCGGGATCATCAGGTGCCGGCTGCTTAAGCCCCAGCGCCTTCCACTCACTCCACGACTTTTGCCTGAGCACACGGACCGGGGGTAACCCGGTCTCTTCGATAAAGTTGCCAAAGGTCAAGGGCATTTCAGTATCGGCACCCCAGGTAGAGATCACCTCCGGAATAAAGTTCTGCAGATCCGAGAGAACCGCTTTGACCTTGGACAGCACGATGTCTCTGGCCACACGTTCCAGCTGGATATTGCAGCCGGCAGGTAGACTCGGAAAGTCCTGCTCAATTTCGCGATCCAGCCGCAGTCTGTCGCCCGACAGCAGCGCCGAGAATTTTCTGTCTACCCGGTAACGTCGGTGGGTCTGACCGACAAAGTCGAGTACCGTGAGACATTCCTTGCCAGGAGCGTGACGCAGACCGCGACCAAGCTGCTGGAGGAATACAGTAAGACTTTCTGTCGGTCGCAAAAACATCACCAGATTGATCTCCGGAACATCAACCCCCTCGCTCAGCACATCGACAGTGAAAAGAAAGCTGATCTCGCCCAACCGAAATTTGCGCAATAAATGCTGGCGCGCATCGCTGGGGGTATTTCCCGTCAGAACCTCCGCCGCGAACCCGGCCTGCGTGAACTTATCGGCCATGTATTCAGCATGTTTGACCGAAACACAAAATCCGATCGATTTTACATCACTAAGATCTGGTTGATATTTGTTTAGCGCCGCTATTACGGTATCTAACCGTGCTCTCGCCCGGAAATCATCCCCCGTCAAAACCAATTCAAGTGCCGCAATATCGTACTGTCCATTCCGCCAAAACGACTCTTCACTGAGGTCGATCGGGTCCGAAACACCAAAGTAATGAAAAGGACACAAAAGCCGCTCGTCCAACGCCTCGTATAAGCGTACTTCGGCAGCAAACCGCCCATCAAAATCCGGCAAGATTGAGCTGCCATCCATACGCTCAGGAGTTGCCGTCAAGCCAAGCAAAATGCCGGGCCTTAGATTGGCAAACAACGGTCGATAGCTGGATGCCGCAATATGATGAGCCTCGTCAACGACGACAAACTGGAAGTACTCCGCCCCCAGCCCCTCACAGATTCGCCGTGAACGCAAACTCTGGACTGATGCAAATACATGATCCCACTCAGCAGGCACCGTGCCATCGACCAACAGATCACCAAAGTTTCTATCCCGCAACACCGCTCTAAAACAGTCGCGAGCTTGCTCCAGGATTTCCTTGCGGTTCGCCACAAACAACAATCGCGGCTGGCCGCCACGTTTTCCAGCATAAGCCTGATAGTCCAGCGCTGAAATTACCGTCTTGCCTGTGCCCGTCGCTGCGACCACGAGATTACGATAACTCCCCGCCTCACGCGCAGCCGTTAACGCCTCCAGAATACGCTCCTGGAAGGGTCGCGGAGTAATTTCGGCAAAGAACGCAGGAGAGTTTTCGTGCGTCTCCCGCACACGTTTTATAGCTGACCGAAAGCGCTCGAAATGCTGTTCGGTAAACGGTTCAAACTGGGGGCTTTCCCAGTAGGCTTCAAACTCCGCCGTAAAGCGCGTCAGGATGTGCGCCATGTCCTGCTCGGTGACCTTAACGGTCCACTCCAGCCCGCTCGTCATCGCAGCATGAGACATATTGGCCGAGCCGATATATGCGGTTGAGAATCCTGTATTGCGCAAAAATTGATAGGCCTTGGCATGCATGCGTGTAGCAGCCGTATCGTAGGACAGCCGAATCTCAATATTCGGCTGGCGTGCCAGCCACTCCAGTGCTGCCGGATCACTGGCCCCCATATAGCTCGTGGAAATGATCCGGATCGGCGTATTGGATTTCGTCAGCAGTTCAAAAGCCGGCCGCAATAGCCGCAGTCCGGACCACTTGATAAACGACACGAGAATATCGACACGGTCCGACGTCGCCATTTCCGCGCGCAACTCGTGTTCCAGGGCCGGGTCGCCGCGCTGCCCCGTAAGCAGGAAACTGGTCGCCAGCGCTGTTTTCGGCCGCGGGCGGGATCGTTGATCCCGCCCCAGCTCCAATAAAAGGCGGGGGCTTTCGGCCAACAGCCTGCGCCTGCCCAGATAATCCAGACCATCGGTCGCCGCAAGCAGCTTCAGGATTCGATTAATGAGGCCCGGCCTATCCTCCGCCCTTTTTATGCGCAGCGCCTGCTCCAGTATCGCAAACACAAAACGTGCATAGGTGTGCGGTTGTGCCTCGTCATCCAGCGAACGCAGCACCGGCCGCAACTCGGGCTGCGCCGCAAGCAGCTCCTGAAGCTCCTCGTCAACCAATCGCTCATATAGCCCGTCGGGTAACTCGCTCACAACCTCACCACCCCCACGTCACCCAGATGCATAAACCGCCCCGGCGTGCAGGTCAGGACTACGATCTGGGCGTCCCGGCCCGCTGCGGTGATCGCCGAGGCCATGCTCTGCAGGCGGGTGGGGTCGGAGAAGCCCAGTGCGTCGTCGATGATGACGGGTACGCCGCCCTGGTCGGCGACGATGCGGGCGGCGGCGAGGCGGGTGAGGATGCCCAGTTGCTCCTTGGCGCCCACACTGAGCGAGTCGAAGAGCACAGTCTGGCCGTTGCGGGTGACGTTGAGGAGAGCCCAGTCCTCGCCCAGCTCCACTTCGAAGTCAGAGCCGAATACGATGCGGCCCAGGCCCTGAATACCGGCCTGCAGGGGCCGCACGTAGGCCTGGCGGGAGGCGTTGCGGTGCTCGTTGAGTGTTTCCCACAGCAGCGCGGCGGCGGCGGCCCGGCGGGTCGTTGCGGCCAGTTCGTCCTCTGCTTCCACAAGACTCAGGCGGGCCTGCTCCAGTTCCTCGTACAGGCCGTTGGCCTGGGCGCGGTCCAGTTCGTTTTTGAGCACGGCCTGCTGTTTTTCCTGCTCGATGATGTCGCGCTGGGCGCGCTGCAGGGCCTGGGTGACGGTATCCAGGCGGAGCTTCGCGGACTCCGGGTCCTCCGCCCGCAGTTGCGCGCGCAGCTGATCCAGCTCCGCGGTGATGGCCGCCAGTTGCTGCTCGCGCTCGGTGACCGCCTGCTGCAGCACGGCGTCAGGTTCCGCATCGCGCTCGCCGGCCAGGCTGGTCTGCTTCTCGTCCAGCACGCTGGTCAGGGCATTGATTTCGGTGTCGGCCTGCTGCCGGGCAGCCAGGGTGCGGGTGTGCTCTGCCCGCAGTGCGTCCAGCCGGCTGGCGTCGGCGTTCAGTTCGGACTCGCAGGCGTCCAGCGCACTGCTCGCCGCCGTCAGATTTTGCCTGGCTTCGCGGGCGCTGGCGGGCAATGGCCGCTCCGGTGGCCGCTGTTGCAGAAAGGCTTCGCCGGCCTGCGCCAGGCGCTCGACCTCCGCCTGCAGCGCATCCTCGTCGGCGCCCTGCAGGCTGTCTTCGATGCGTTGACGCACTGCGCGAAGATCCTGCTCCGCGCTGACGCGGCGCTCGTCCAGGGCAATGGCCTGCTCGACGCTACTCACCTGGTAGCGCACCAGCAACGCGTCCAGCTTCTCCTGCAGGGCTGCCACATCGGCCGCCAGCTCGCCGGCGGAGGCCGCGGGGCTGATGGTGATGCTGGCCAACTCGGGAATATCGATGCGCAGGGTTTCCGTCACGCTGCGGCTAAGCGGTGTGTCGGGCACAAGACCAACGCGCTGCCCGTTGAGCTGAAAATCCACTGCGTGCAGGGCATCAATGGTGAGGCGGGTCGCCGCGCTTTCGCGGGTGCGACGGGCCACGTCCAGGTCGCTGGCAGCCGTCTGAATGGCTTTGCGCCCGGCGCTGTCGATACGGATATCCGCCAGCGTCCGGCGCAGTCCCGCCAGCTCCGTGCGCTGCTCGCGGACCCGCGTCAGCTGCTGCCGCAGACGGGCCAGGGTCTCGGCATCGCTCAGGTGGTCGGCGTCGGCGCGCGCCTGCTGCACGGCGGCGTGCAGCGCGCGGCGCTGTTCCTGCCGCTGCGTGAGCGCCTCTTCCGCAACCTGGACCTGGCGAGCCAGATCCTCCGCGGTATCCGCCAGTGGCTGCAACACGGCCCGCTGCTGGTTCAGCGACTGCTCGCGCTGCGCGATATCGGCGGCTGCCGACGCCCGGCGCTGGGACTTTTCGCGCGCGGCTGCCAACAACTGTTGCGGGGGTCTGGTGTCGTTCTCTCTGGCGGCCAGTTGCGCCCGTAGCCCATCAATGGCCTGCCAGCGCGGCTGGAGTT
>JAVEVZ010000074.1:0-10987 GCA_034004805.1 Spongiibacteraceae bacterium
GATTACCGGCGCGGGAAAAATGTTCAGCGCCGGTGGCGACGTGCGAGGGTTCGCTCAGGCCGGTGACGATCTCGTGCCCACGCTGCGCGAGATCCTGCTGTACATGCACGCCGCCGTATCGTGCTTCGCGCGCATGAACGCCCCGGTCATCATGGCGGTCAACGGCATGGCGGCGGGCGCGGGTTTCAGCCTCGCGATCAGCGGCGATCTGGTACTGGTGGCGGAGTCGGCGCGCTTCACCATGGCCTACACCGGCATTGGCGCCTGTCCGGATGGCAGCGCAAGTTTTTATCTGCCGCGCATTGTCGGCCTGACCCGCGCCCGCGAGCTGATGCTCAACAACCGCATGCTCAGCGCACAGGAGGCACTGGACTGGGGCATTGCCACCCAGGTCATCGCCGACGACGCCCTGCAGGCCGAAGCTCTGGCGCAGGCCAGAAAGCTGGCGCAAGGCCCCACCCGGGCTTTCGGCACCGTCAAACGGCTGCTGCTGAGCAGTTTTGACAACGGGCTGGAGACGCAGATGGAACAGGAAGCGGTGGGCATCACCACCCTGCTGAGCAGTGCTGACGGCCGCGAGGGCGTGGCGGCGTTTCTCGAGAAGCGCAAACCCACCTTTAACGGGCGCTAAGGCCCCGTTAAAGAAGTCCCGCGCTCGACACCCCGGGGGCCGATGATGCTCAGGCCCCTTCTGACCACAGGCGCTCGCGCCTGACAAAGTGTGTCAGCACAGCGGCCAGCCAGGCCGGGTCCCGTGCCCCCGCCATCTCACGCACCGAGTGCATGGCCAGTTGCGGCACGCCCACGTCCACGGTGGGCACGCCCAGTTCACCGGCGGTCAGGGGGCCGATGGTCGAGCCACAGGCCATGTCCGTGCGCACCACAAAACTCTGCACCGGCACTTCGGCACTGCGGCATAGCTGGCGGAACAGCGCGGCGGTTTCACTGTTGCTCGCATAGCGCTGGCTGGCGTTGACCTTGATCACCGGGCCGCCGTTCATCAGCGGGCCGTGATTGCCGTCGTGGCGGTCGACAAAATTGGGATGCAGCGCGTGGGCGTTGTCACAGGAAATCAGCAGCGAGCGCTCCAACACCTGAGTCAAGGCAGCCGCGCCGCCGCACAGGCGCTCCAGCACCGCGCGCAACATCGGCCCCTGCGCGCCCACCGCCGACATGCTGCCGACTTCCTCGTGGTCATTGCAGACCAGCACCGCCGTCGCAGCGCCACTGGCCTGTTGCAGCGCACGCATGCCCGCGTAGCAGGACAGCAGGTTATCCAGGCGCGCGGAGGCGATGAAGTCGCCGCGCAAGCCAACCAGCGCCGCGGGCTGCGTGTCGTAGAAGTTCAGTTCGAAATCCAGCACCTCATCCACCGCCAGACCCGCGTACTGGGTCTGCAGCTGTGCCCTGAGCAATGCCCGCCAGTCGCCGGGCTCGTCTTCCGCGCACTGCATCAGCAGGGGCGGCAGTTCGCGCTGAGCGTTGATACTGCGGCTGTTGTTAACTTCCCGGTCCAGGTGGATGGCGAGGCTGGGAATCACCGCCAGCGGGCGCTGGAAGTCGATCAGGCGGCTCTGCAATTCGCCGCCCGCGAGGTAGCTGACCCGCCCCGCCACTGACAGGTCGCGATCAAACCACGGCGCCAGCAATGCGCCGCCATACACTTCGACTCCCAGCTGCCAGTAGTTCTTCTGGCGCAACTCCGGCTGCGGCTTGACCCGCAGGCAGGGGCTGTCGGTGTGGGCACCTATCAGCCGCAGGCCGGCATCCTGCAGCGATGACTCGCCCAGTACGAAGGCGACAATGGACGAGCCGTTGCGCACGACATAATGACGCGCGCCAGGCTTAAGGTCCCAGTTATCGCGTTCCGCCAGATGGGTGAAGCCCGACGCCTCCAGACGCTGCGCCATGGCGCTGACGGCATGGAACGGTGTGCGTCCCGCATCGAGAAACTGCAGCAGGTCCTGGTTGAATTCGGTAGCGTCCACGCCAGCTAACTCCCGTGAGTTTGATGATGACCAGCCAGGCCGGACCCGCAGACCAAATTGATGTCAGCGCAGCCCGCCATGGCAGTTTGTATCTACCAGTGACGTGCCCGTGGTTGCACGATGTGCCCACGGCGCGAGCGGGTAATGGTTCAGGCCGTTTCGTCGATACCGGCCAGTTCGATGCCCAGGCGCTCGGCAATACTGGGGCTGTTGGCGAGGTAGGTGCTGAGGGCTTTGCGCGCATGGCGCGACAATCCGGCATCATCGACATTGCGGTGCAGGCTGTCGAGCTGGCGCAGGGCCCGTATGCGTTCGACGGCGGGTTGCGGCGCCTCCCGCTGACTGTCATCGCTGCCGCGCGCACCGGCCGTGGCTCTGGCGTCGGCGCCGATATCGGGCACGGCCGCCCCTCGCGCGCCACCGGCAGTGCGCGATGTCTGAATTGTCGTGAAACCGTTGATCTGCAAACTGTCACCCAAACACGCCAGGATGGCGACCAGTATAGGTCAGCGCGCTCCCTGCTCCCATAGTCAGGTATTTCTGACGTCATGATCTCCGACTTTGAGCTTACCGCCGTGGATTCCGCCGAACCCGCGACCGGCCTTTGCCGCCCCCGACCTCAGGCCAGCGCTAACAGCAGCGCACCCAGCAACAGGCGATAGATGACAAACGGCTGCATACCCAGGGTGTCCAGCAGTTTCAAAAACCAGTGGATACAGGCGTAGGCAGTCAGCCCGGATACAGCGACGCCCACCGCCATGGCCGCCCAGTCCACCGCCTGGGGTGTACCCAGCAACTCAAGTCCCTTGAGACTGCCCGCCGCCAGTATCAGCGGGATCGACAGCAGGAATGAGAACCGCGCACTGGCCTGGCGGTCGAAGCCCAGAAACAGGGCAGCGGTAATCGTGATGCCTGAACGCGAGGTCCCCGGTATCAGCGCCACCGCCTGCGCCAGGCCGATCACCAGCGCCGCTTTGACGCCCAGCGCCGCCAGAGGCTTCATTCGCTTGCCGCGCCAGTCCGCGAGTCCCAGCAACAGGCCGAATACGATGGTCGTGGTCGCCAGCACCTCGATACCGCGCAGTTCGGTTTCGATCACGCCGCCAAACACAAGACCAAAAAATACTGCGGGCAAGGTGGCCACTACCACCAGCCAGCTCAGCCGGGCATCCTCGTCGCCACGCCGCAACAGCGGATCACTCAGCCAGCCCGTCACCATGGCGGCAATTTCCGTGCGGAAGTACGCCATCACAGCGAGCAGTGAACCGAGGTGCACTGCCACATCAAACGCCAGTCCCTGATCCGGCCAACCCAGTAAATTGGACGGCAATAACAAATGGCCGGAGCTGGACACCGGCAAAAACTCGGTCAATCCCTGGATAACGGCCAGAACTACAGCCTGATACAACTCCATAGCGAACATCTGCTCCTTGAACAGGCTGTCTGGAAATTAGCTGCGCTGCCAGGCCACCTGATCACGCAGGTAGACCAGCTCGGTGTGTTCGGCGGCAACGGTACGACCCTGCGCCAGCTCCTTGGCTGCCAGACCAAGCATCGCGCTGGCGCGCGGCGTCAGGGTTTGATCTTCAATGGATAAACCCGGCACGTCTGTTAAATAAAGGCAGCCGCTGCCGACGCCAATAACAGGCGTCGAACAGGGTGCCGGCAAAAAGACCTCGGTGGGCGCGCTCAGACTATCCGGATGAATCGTCTCCAGACTCTCCGCATCCACCTGATAAATAGCCCAGTAGACCTGCCCCATGCGCGCATCGAGACTGGCCAGTACCGCGCAGGGTGCGCGTGACGCAGTGGCCCAGCCGGTACAGGCTAGGGTCGCCAGCGTCGACACGGGAATCACCGGCAGATCCGCGCCGAACGCCAGACCCTGCACGATCCCCAGTGCAATCCTAAGCCCTGTAAACGACCCGGGGCCGCAGCCGAAGGCGATTGCGTCGAGCTGTTGCAGCCGTATACCCGCCTGGGACAGGAGTTGATCCACCGTCGGCAGAATCTCCTGGCCATGCTGGCGCGGTATTACCCGATGACTCTCCATCAGCTGCCCGTCGATGCCGAGGGCGACCGACAGGGCATCCGTGGAGGTATCCAGGGCGAGTATGCGCGACATGAGAAAATCCAGTGCCGGTGGACGGGGAAAAACCGCGGCCATTATAGTGCCTGCGGACACTGCGTCACCCCCGAGCCCAAACTGTGGCACCGCACCGTGGCAATCACCATAACCCGCGAGCCTGATGTGATAGACCTTCTCGACATTCGACCGCAGCTCACGACCATCATACTGGCGGGTGGACAAGGTGCGCGTGTAGCCAACACCGACAAGGGCTGGCTGCTGTGGCAGGGGCGACCGCTGATTGAGCGCGTGGCGGAAGCGGCACGGGCACAGTCCGCGGGCGCGATCATTAGCTGTAATCGCAATCAGGCGCGTTACGCCGCGTTGGGCCTGCCGACGGTTGTCGATCGTCGCGCCGGCTTTCAAGGTCCCCTGGCAGGTATAGAAGCGGGACTATCGATCTGCCCAACGCCCTGGGCACTGATACTGCCTTGCGACAGTCCAAGGATTTCGCAATATCTCGCCAGCTCGCTATGGAAGGTGCAGCAGGCTACCGGGGCGCATATTGTCTACGCCCGTGACCGGGCGCGTGACCACTACCTGTTCGCGCTCTGGCAAACCCGGCTGTTGTCGCCACTGAGCAGTTTTCTGGATACCGGTTCACGCGCAGTCAAAGCGTTCTATGGGCAACAGCATGCAGCCTTTGCGTTGATAGACGAGCCCGGCCAGTTTGCCAATATCAATACGCTGGAGGATCTGCGCTGACGAGCGGCAGACCGCTGCGCCGTTAACCCCCGGATGCCCCGGAGTGCTTGCCGCTCACCATCCGCTACACATCGCCCACCGCACGCCCATAAAAAAACCCCACCTCAAGGCGGGGTTTCCACAGTTGTGAGCTGAAGCCAGCAGTCGATTGCGCAGCGACCATCCAAGCACTGGCCGATCACCAGCCAATCACTAGCACCAGCCGATCAAGAGTCCGCCTCTGAGACAGCCCTTTCCCGGGCGCGATAAGGCCCGTCACGGAGTGCCGTCAAATCGAACGCTCTCACTTGCGCCTGTCAGAGGCGCTCGACCTGACTTTCCAGGCTCAACTGCCTCGACTCACTGGGCCTGGCGCTTGGCTGCCGCCTTGCGGGGACGCCCCGGGCCTTTGGCCTTTGGCGCAGCTTTGGCTTTGCCTGCACCACGCTTGGCTTTCGCTGCAGCGCGACGCTCGTCCGCCTTGGCTTTGATGGTCGCCTTGCGCTCTGCCGCCTTTGCCTTGGCTGCAGCACGGCGCTCGGCGACTTTGGCCTTGGCAGCGGCCTTCTTGGCAAGTGCTTTGGCCTTCGCCGCCGCCTTGCGCTCGGCAGCTTTCAGCTTGGCAGCCGTTTTCTTGGCAGCAGCCTTCTGGCGCGCCTTCAGGCGCTTTTCGGCAGCCTTCAGTTTGCGGGCATCCGCCAGTTTGCGCTTCTTGCGCCAGCGCGCCTCGAAACTCGCCAGCGCCTTCTTGACGTCGGCATCGGCTTTTTTGGCCAGCTGCTCCGCCTTGGCATCAACGCTGTCCTTGACTGCGGCCTGAGCAACCTTGGTTTTGGCCTCGGCCTTGGCAGCAGCCACCTTGACCTTGGCTTCGCTGACGTTGGCGCGCAGCATCTTGACCTTGTCATTGGCTTTGGCGGCGGCGGCGCGAGCCCGCGTAGCGGCATTCTTGTCGGCTGCCTTGTTGCTGCTATCAGCCTTCGCCTTCGCCGACGCTACTTTCTTCCGGGCTGCATCCGCGGATTTCTTTGCCGCGTCTACGGCCTTTTGAGCCTTCGCCAAAGCCTGTTCCGCGCGCTTAAGTGCGGAGCTTGCAGGCGCGGATTTGGCACGCCGAACTGAACGTTTTTTTGCGGCGGGCGCTTTACGCGTGGCGGGTGCCTTGCGTTTTGCTCGCGTTGCTTTCGCTGTAGCCATTACTGAATCTCCTCAACTGTGGCATAGACGCAACATCAGTCTCAAAAGTAGCACACAAAATAAACGCCGTACAAGAAATTGGCAGTGCAAAGAAGTCTTTTGAAACAAATTTTTGTCAAAGTGATTTGAAGCGCTGCCTTCAAACCAGATTGAGGATGCCGTTCGGGTCTGCAATCGGACAAATAACGCTTATGGAATGTTTCAAAACGACTGCACCTGACATCCTGGGTGTCGCCGGGGTTCGGAGCGCTCGTCTACTCCTATATAAACCCCGCTTCCTGCGCGCCCGGTTCCGGCGGGGGGCATCCCGACTGGCTTTGCTCGCTATGTTCTTCGGCAGTTTTCGTTGTGTTCAAAGCGGACTCATGTCGATTCAGAAACGCCGATACGCCAATCCAGTTGCTGCTCACACAGGGTCTGAAGCAGGTCGATGTGCGCTGCCTGGTCGTTCAAACACGGGATGTAATGAAAGGCTTTTCCACCCGCGGCAATGAATATATCCCGGTTCTCAATCGCAATCTCCTCGATCGTTTCCAGGCAGTCGGCGGCAAACGCCGGACAGATCACATCGACGGATGCCACACCCAGTTCCCCCCACTCCTTCAGCAACCCCGAGGTATACGGCTGAAGCCACTGGGCGCGCCCCAATCGCGACTGGAAACTTATAGCCCACTGATCCGACCGCAGATTCAATCTGGCTGACAATAACTGGCAGGTTTTGCGCGCTTGCGCCAGGTAGGGATCGCCCAGATCAACATTGCGTTGTGGAATGCCGTGAAAGGACATCAGCAGACGCTCACTGCGCCCATGGTCACGCCAATGCGCCTCCACCGAGGCCGCAAGCGCATCAATATAGAGCGGGTGATCGTGATAGCTGCGTATCAGATTGAGGGCCGGGATATTGCGCGTTGCCATCAGTTTGCGGGCAACCTGGTCAAATACCGCACCGCTGGTCGTTGCCGAATACTGGGGATAGAGCGGCAGCACGATAAGCTGTTCTACCCCCTGGCGATTGAACTCATCAAGACATTCCGCAATGGACGGACTGCCGTAGGTGACGGCACTGGCGACCATAACCTGCTCGCCGTAACGATCGGCAAAGCGCTTCGCCAGCGCGGCGCACTGCGCCTTGCTGTAATACCGGAGCGGTGAGTCCCCGTACTCATGCCAGATTTCGGCATAGGCTTTGGCGGTGCGCCGCGGGCGAAACGGCAGGATCACGCCGTGCAAGATGAACCACCAGATAAGGCGGGGCACTTCCACCACTCGCGGGTCCGAGAGAAATGTGCCGGTGAAACGGCGCACCGCCGCGACGTTCGGTGCCTGTGGCGTACCCAGCCACACCATCAAAACTGCTGCTTTCATCATATTCCCCCTGAGAGTCTGGCGAGCCTGCGCGGCGATTATAGGGCAAGCACCACCGTTCACCCCGGGAGCATACGCTGCCGATGCACAATCCGATGCCGGAAATAAAAAAGGGCTGCACCTGGCAGCCCTGGATTGCCCGGTTTCAGCTTATCGACAGAGTGCATCTCCGGCAGCGATGCGCTGACCCAGCTCGGCCAACTGGCGAGCGCTGGAGCCCAGCATCATTTCGTTGTGGCGGGCCCACAGGCAATAGCGCCACAGCGGATAATCCCGATCAATGCCCGTGCCGCCATGCAGGTGTTGCGCGGAATAGCTGATGCGATGCCCCACATCCCCTGCCCATATCTTGGCTATCTGCACCTCGGTCGTCGCATCCAGGCCGCTGTGCAGCCGGCTGACCGCCTGGTAGGTGTTCAGGCGCAGGCACTCGACATCGATAAAGCCGTTTGCGGCACGGTGTCCGACGGCCTGAAACGTGGCTATCGGCACGCCGAACTGTTTGCGCTCGGCGGCATAGGAGGCGGTCATCCGCAGCGCCCTGTCTGTGACGCCGACCTGATGCGCACACACCGCAGCCATGGTGCGCTCGTTGATCCAATCCATCACCGCAGCGCCCTGATCAGGCCCCGCCAGCACCTCCGCATCGGTGACGGTCACATCTGTTAACTGCAGTCGATACTGCGGCTCAAAAGTAGTCACCTGCAGGGGCGTAAGCGCGACGCCGGCTGCGTTCGGATCCACCAGGACCACAACCACACCGGCTTCGCAGGATGCCGCCAGCAGAATACGGTCCGCCTGGGCCGCGAAGGGGACACAGAGCTTTTCGCCGCTGATGCGATAGCCACTGCCCGCCGGCACGGCCCTGGTGGCACGGGGCATCCCCGGGTGTTCTTCACCATCTTCCATCAGTGCCGCGGTCAACAGTGACTTGCCATTGACAGCATCGGGAAGCCAGCGGCCCTGCAGCGCATCGCTGCCGAACTGCTGGATCGGCAGGGTGGCTGAAACCAGGTGGGGGATAGCCGGCACGGGCGCAATGGTGCGTCCTGTTTCTTCTATTAGCAGTGCCAACTCGGTAAATCCGAAACCCATACCGCCGTGGCGCTCGTCGATTGCCGTGCCTAGCAACCCCGTCTCCGCCAGTTTTTTCCAAAGCGCGCGATCATAGCGCTCACTCCGGTAATCGTCGCTGGCGGCCAGAGACTCCGGGCTCACCAGATCGCCCAATACACTGCGCGCGAGATTCTGTACATCGCGCTGTTCTTCGCTGAAGCCGAAATTCATAGTCGCGCCCTCTCAACGTGCGGCGCGGGGCATCCACAGCCCCGCCGCAGAAATGATGTCCCGCTGGATTTCGTTGGTACCACCGCCAAATGTGATGATGGAGGCGGTGCGGTAGAGTCGCTCTATGCGCCCCTGCAGCACCTGGCCGTACTCGGAACGGCGCGAAATCAGCGAGGCCTGGCCAATGATTTCACCGAACAGGCGATAAGCTTCAATAAAGAACTCGGACCCGTACACCTTGGCCGCCGAGGCATCCGCCATATCCAGAGTACCTTCGGTCATCGCCCAGGCCTGCTTGTAGCAGACCAGCTTCAGGGCCTCGATGCCGGCGCGTACCTTCGCCAAATTGATCTGCACCCAGGGCTGATCGATAACCCGCTGGCCATTGCCCAGCTCGGTCTGTTGCGCCCACTGCACCACCGCGTTGAACATCTGCGAGGTGGGGCCGACGTTGACCAGCGACAGGCGCTCGCGGTTGAGCTGGCCGGTGATCAGCTTCCACCCGCCGTTGAGTTCGCCGACCAGATTTTTTTCCGTTACGCGGATATTGTCGTAATAGGTGGCGTTGGTGCGCACGCCGCCCAGGGTTATCACCGGCGTGCAACTCCAGCCGGGATCCGAGGTCGGCACCAGAAACATGGATATGCCCTTGTGCTTTTTCGGCGCATCGGGGTCGGTGCGCACTGCGAGCCAGACGTAGTCGCAGAACTGCGCCAGGCTGGTCCACATCTTCTGGCCATTGATCAGCCAGCCGTCGCCGTCCCGCACCGCACTGGTCTTGAGTGCCGCCAGGTCAGTACCGGCGCCAGGCTCGGAGTAGCCGATGGCGATCAGGCATTCGCCGGCGAGAATCTTCGGCACGATTTCCCGCTTCTGCCACTCGTTGCCGTGCTCCGCCAGTTGCGGTCCGACGGACTCCGTGGTCAGGAAGGGAAACGGGTAACCCGCGCGCATAATCTCCTCGACAAAGATGAACTGCTCGATGGGGCTCATGCCTCGGCCGCCCACTTCCTTGGGCCAACCCACTCCAATCCAGCCATCGCGACCCATCTTGCGCAGCGCTGCACGCCACTCCGGCCCACCGCCCTCGCCCATGTTTTCCTCGCACTCGGCACTCAATGCAGGCGTCATCAGCTGCGCAAAGTAAGCACGCAACTCAGCGCGCAGGGCTTCCTGTTCGGGCGTGAACTCAAGTTTCATTATTCCATCCTCAACTGACTTGTGGCGGGTGGCTGGCGCGACGCGCGGCGCGAAACGCCACTATAAAAGAAGAAGGAAACCGCACAATGGCAAAACCCCTCACCACTATGACCAATCAGCTCAGCAGCTTTGCCGGTTTAGTGCCCGTAAAATCCTGCTGCGCCGCGCAATTCGTAGACATAGAGAGGCCAACCGATAAGTTTGCGTATATTGTGCCCCCGCCGGCCCGATAGTATCCTTGCCGGCTCAACACGCGCTGAGCGTCCCTCCGGAGGCCCCCATGAGCGACAAGCCCCAACTGCCGGCCATCGAAGGCTGGTACACCATGGATAAGCACCAGCCCCATCTGCTGGGCAGCCAGTGCAGAAGCTGTGGCACTTATTATTTTCCCAAGCAAAGTCAGTACTGCCGCAATCCCGCTTGTGACGGCAGCGAGTTCGACGAGGTGCCACTGTCGCGCACCGGCCGTATCTGGAGTTACACCAATACCTGCTACAAGCCTCCCGAGCCCTATGTATCGCCCGAGCCCTTCGAGCCCTTCGCCCTGGCGGCGGTGGAGCTCGACAAAGAAAAAATGATCGTGCTGGGCCAGGTGGTGAAGGGCGTGGATGTCACCCAATTAAAGGTGGGCATGGACGTCGAGCTGGTGCTGGAGCCGCTGTACAGCGACGACAGTGGAGACAAACTGGTGTGGAAGTGGAAGCCCGCAGCCTGAGGAGTTCGCTATGAGCAACGATATCGCCATTCTGGGTGTAGGCATGCATCCCTGGGGCAAGTGGGGCAAAAATTTTGTCGAGTACGGCGTCCATGCTGCGCGCGCGGCACTGGCCGACGCCGGGGTCGCCTGGAAGGACGTGCAGTTCGTGTCCGGCGGCGCCACCATCCGCTGCGGCTATCCCGGCCAGGTCGCCGGGGCAACCTTCGCCCAGGCGCTGGGCTGGAACGGCGCAGAGGTCAACACCTCCTATGCTGCCTGCGCCACCGGCTCGCAGGCGCTGGCCGCAGCCCGCGCCAAAATCCTGTCCGGCGGCTGCGATGTCGCGCTGGTGATTGGCGCCGACACCACACCCAAGGGCTTTCTGGCGCCGGCCAAGGGCTATCGTCCCGACGACCCCGACTGGCTGCGCTTCCATCTTGG
>JAVEVZ010000075.1:0-10923 GCA_034004805.1 Spongiibacteraceae bacterium
TGCGTCCCGACAGCAGCGCCGTGTCCGGCAGCGGGCCTTGGGCAGGCTGCTCGACGCTGAAGCGGGGTTTCTGCAGGGTCACCGTGGTGCCGTCACGGAAGCGCAGGGTTTGGCTGTCGTAGTGCACCCGCACCCGGCCTTCGGGTTGCGCGCCGGGCAGCGCGAAGTCCTGCAGCTGGGTGCCGTAGCGCGGCACCGGCAGCACGCCGTGGCGCCGGGCGATGGCGTGTTCAGCGCGTGTCCGCGCGGGCAGGCTCATGCGCAGCAGAAAGGACGTGGCGTCGGGCCCCGCCGGGTCCGGCGCATGGCCGCGGCCATCGCGAATATGGCAGTTCTGGCAGGCGTTGGTATTGAACAGCGGGCCCAAGCCGTCGCGGGCATCGGTGCTGGCGGGGGCGCTGACCCAGGGGTTGCGGAAGAAGCTGTTGCCGACGCTGAAATTCAGGCGCTGGCTGAGCGGCATGGTGGCGGCGGGCAGGGAAAAGGCGCGCGATCCGCTGACGGTAACGGTGGTATCGCCGCCGGGCAGAAGCCGTGTTGTGGACGCTTCGCTGGCGTCGGCGCCCCACAACAGGCTTGTTAGAAGCGCACTGCTCAGCAGCAGCCGGCCCTGTCGCGCGCGGCGCTTCATTCCGCGTTGTGCGCGGCGCCCGTGGCGTGCAAGTGGTCGATGCCCAGCACCGGCGCCAGTTGCTCCAGCAGCGCGGTCTGCGCCACCAGGGCCTGGATGGCATGGCCGATCAGGCGCGCGCCCTCGGCGTTGCCGGGGCCAATCATCTGGTCGAACTTCATGGCCGGGCTGGCTTCGGCGCGGTCCACCATCGCCTGCAGTGCGGCTTGGGTCCTGTCCAGCGCCGCCAGGGTGCGGGCGTGCAGGGCGGGATCGCGGGCGGCCACCAGGGCGCCCAGGGAGGGCCCCGCCAGCCGCTCGCCCGAGGGCCGCCGGTATTCGCCCAGATAGATATTGCGGATGCCCAGGCCGTCGTAGTAGTGGGACCAGTGGGTGTTGTCGCTGAAGCAATCCTGTTCGTCTTCGGTGGAGTTGGCCTCCAGCGCGACCTTCATGCGCTCGCCGGCCAGTTCGCCCAGTGACAGCGAGCCCATGCCGAACAGGGCGCGGCCCAGGGCCTGCTCGGGGGGCAGGGCCAGCAGCTCGGCGCGGTAGTTGGCGGGGTTGCCGGGTGCCCACTGCGCGGCCATCCAGTTTAGGTCGTCGATCAGCAGCGTCACCGCGGCGCGCAGGTAGTCGGCGCGGCGCTGGCAGTTGCCGCCGCTGCAGTCGGGGCCGACGCTGAAATCGGTGTAGGGGCGCTCGCCGGCGCCGGGCCCGCTGCCGTTGAGATCCTGCCCCCACAGCAGAAATTCGATGGCGTGGTAGCCGCTGGTGACATTGGCTTCGCTGCCCGCCAGCTCGTGAAACTGCGCCAGCAGCTCGGGCGTGATGGGGTCGGCGGCGAGTTGGGTACCGCTGATTTCCAGCACCGGGTTGGCGATCAGGTTGGCGCGCGCCGCCGGGTTGCCCAGCTCGCTGTGGTAGTCGCCGCTGACGTAATCGATCAATCCCTCGTCCAATGGCCAGGCGTTGACCTTGCCCTCCCAGTCATCCACCACCGGGTTGCCGAAGCGCAACACCTCGGACTGCAGGTAGGGAATGCGCGCGGCACGCCACGCGTCGCGGGCAGCAGCGAGGGTTTCGGCAGAGGGTTTGGCCAGCAGGGCGTCGGTGGCCTGTTCCAGTTCTCTGGCGCCTTGCAGGGCGTCGCTGAACAGCGCGTGGCCCAGCGCCGCGTAGTGCGCCACCACCGCCGAGGGCGCCGGCGCGGTCTGGCTCCAGCCACTGCCGGCACCGATGCACAGCGCGAGGCACAGTAGGGCGGATCTCAGCGGATGCGGCATGGGGGTTCCTGACAATGGCTGGAAAGAGGGGTGGCGGGGCCGGCACCAATGGTAATGGTTACCATTTGCGTGTCAACAGGAATGTAGAGTGTTGGATGTCTGACGTCGGACGTCAGACGCTGAACGCTGAACGCTGAACGCTGAACGCTGAACGCCGGACGCTGAACGCCGGACGCCCTGGTGCGGGCGCCGGCTTGCGGGGCGGTGTTCACCGGTCTTGCTGGCGGCGCCCCAAAATGACAACAGGAATTTCGCGGTGACCCTGGGCGCGCTCGGCATAACCGGCATAGGTCGGTGTAGTCGCCACCAGTTGCGGCCACAGGCGGGCGCGCTCTTCGGCGGTGGCGATGCGCGCCTGGCGCGATTCCCAGCGGCGCTTGAGGCAGATGCGCACGTCGGGGTTGGCGCGCAGGTTGTGCACCCAGAACGGGTCGTCGGGCATGCCGCCCTTGGAGCCCACCACCAGCAACAGCCCGTCCAGCTCGAAATAGGGCAGTGCCACCTGGCGCGGCTCGCCGCTGCGCCGGCCGGTGGTTTCCAGCAGCAGGGCGGGGCGCGCCTGCATGCCGGCCTGGCGGGCAAACACCCGGTTGAGCAGCGAATGGCCGCTGACCCGAACCAGCCAGCGGTCGAAGGCCAGCCCGCGGGGACTCATCAACCAGCGCAATAGCACAGTGGCGTACTCCTTTGTTAACGGAATGATTTACGGAATGCTAAGGGTCCTGCCCGACACACCTGAACGCAATGGTGGCTCAGGGTACAGACAAACCTACCACGCGTCGCCAATCGCCCCGCCGCCGTTGTGGTCAATACAAAGCGGGCAGTATGCTCGTTTGTACCTGACAATCGACCCGCAGGCACGGCACAGGGCTTCACTCGGCGGCCGTCCGCGAACACATCGTTATTCAACAGTTTTGCAGAGGATGGACCAATGAGCCGGTTTACATTGGGTATGGGCATCTACGGGATCGAGAATCTGTTTGGCGGTGATCCGCGCGCCTACCTGCAGGTCGCCCGCCAGGCGGAACAGGCTGGGTTCCAGCAGCTGTCGATCACCGATCACGTGGTCATGAGCGACCGCACCGACCGCTATCCCTACGGCGAGTTTCCCGCGCCGCCGGAATACCCCTGGTTTGAACCCATCACCACCCTGGCGGCGATCGCGGCGGTGACCGAGCGCATCGAACTCAGCCAGTCCATCCTGATCAGCCCCCTGCGCAGCGCCGTGTTGCTGGCCAAGCAGGCGGCGACCCTGGACGTGATGTCCGGCGGGCGGGTGGTGCTGGGCCTGGGTACCGGCTGGCAGCGCGAGGAATACACCGCCTCGCAGATTCCCTTCAGCGGCCGCAAGAAAGTGATGTTTGAGCAGATCGACGCGATGAAAGCGCTGTGGCGCGATGCCCCCGCGAGCTTTCACGGTGAAACGCTGCAGTTCGAGAATATGTATTCGCGGCCTGCGCCGCTGCGTGCCGGTGGCATCCCCTGCTGGGTGGGCGTCAAAGCCACCGAGGAGAACTGCAAACTGATCGCCCGCAGCGCCGATGGCTGGATACCCATCGAAAAAGAGCCGGCAGAGTATGGCCCCGGCATCAAGCGTCTGCGCCAGGCCTTCAGCGACGCCGGCCGCGACCCCGACACCCTGGCGGTGCGCGCCCATGTGCCCACCGTGATGGGCAGCGACGGCGCGCCGGACCTCAAGGCGAGCCTGCCGCATATCGAACAGATGCTGGAGGTGGGCGTCACCCATGTGGAGATACTGCCCATCGTCTATGTACGCGAGGCGGCCGGTCTGGCGGACTTTTTTGCCAGTTGCGTGGACGCGCAGCGCCGCTACGGATAACCGTCTTTCAACCCGGAGTGTGTTCAACGATGAACCAGCAGCAACCGATCGAATACCAACTCGCCTGCACCTACGCGCAGATTGCCGACGACCGCGAGTTTGCACGGATGGCGGAAATTATGAGCGCGGATTTCAAAATGCGCAGCGCCGCCTACAACTTCGACTCCCTGGCGGACTACATCGCCGGCCTCGAAGCGCTGCGCCAGTTTTCGGCGACGTTTCACCTAGTGGGCAACCAGGTGGGCCAGTGGAGCGGAGAGACCTACCGCGGCCAGACCTGGTGTACGGCCATGCACCTGTACGAAAAGGACGGCGTGGCGCGCAAGCTCGACATGGGTATCCGCTACGACGACTACATCGCCATGGTGGACGGGCGGTTTCGCTATACCCGCCGCGACCTCAACCTGATCTGGACTCAGGACCTGCCACTGCACGCCTGAGCCCCACCCCACCTGACGGAGATGATCCATGACCAGCAAACGGAAAGTCGCCTTTGTCACCGGCGCCAGCCGCGGCATCGGCGCCGAGACGGCGGTGGCCCTGGCCCGCGCCGGCTATGACGTCGCCATCACCGCGCGCACCCTCGAGGAGGGCGAGCGCCACGAGCACGGCGCCTGGCAGTCCAACACCGAGCCGCTGCCCGGCAGCCTGATGGCCACCGCCCGATTAATAGAGGCCGCCGGCGGCCGGGCGCTGCCCATGCGCGCCGATATCCTTGAGGTGGACACGGTGCTGGCCGCCGTGCAGCAGACCCGGGACACGCTGGGGCCCATCGACCTGCTGTTCAACAACGCCTGCTACCAGGGCCAGGGCAATATGGCCTACGTCCTCGATATCGAGCCGGGCCATCTGCGCAACATCTACCAGGGCAATGTGTTCACGCCGCTGCAGACGATCCAGGCGGTGCTGCCGGATATGCTGGAGCGCGGCACCGGGACGGTGATCAATATGGTGTCGGGTTCGGCACTGATGGACCCACCGGCGCCGGCGGACAAGGGTGGCTGGGGCTTTGCCTATTCGTCGTCAAAGGCGGCCCTGATCCGCATGGCGGGGGTGCTGCGCGTCGAGCACGCCGACAGCGGGCTGCGCTTTTTCAATGTCGAGCCGGGCTTCGTGGTCACCGAGGTCATGAAGGCCAACGGCATCACCGAGGAGACCGCCAAGCGCTTCAAGCCCACTTCGCCCGAGCATATCGCGCGGGTGATCACCTGGCTGGCTGGCAGCGAGGCGGCGCTGGGCTGGCAGACCAAAACCGTGATCCACGCCCCGGCGCTGGGCGATGCGGAACTGGGCAGCGCCTGAGAACCTCCGCCGGGTTGGCATGCCCTGACGCCGGGGCGCGTCAGGGTCGGGGCTGCGGGCTGTTCAGGTAGTTGCTCAGCGCCGGCCCCAGGTGCTCCATCAGCAGCCGCATATTGCGGTCGGCGGGCAGGTCGCGGTGGTGCAGCAGCCACAGGTCCAGGCTGAGCTCCGGCGTGGGCGGCGCCAGCCGCACCAGACTGGGGTCGCGGTCGGCGAGAAAACACCACAGCTGCGCGACCCCCAGCCCCGCGCGCACCGCTTCCTTCAGCGCCTGCCAGGAATTGACCTCGGCGCCCACCCGCACATCCGCGGGCAGGTGGGCGCGCATCCACCGCGCCGCATGGGTGTGGGCCATCTCCCGGCCCCAGCCGATCCAGCGCTGCTGTTCGGGGGGCAGTTCGCGGTCTTGGCGCGCGATATAGTCACGGGACGCATAGATGGCCCGCTCCAGGGTGCCCAGGCGCTGCCCGTCCAGGTACTCCGGCGGCTGGCGAATCACGCACAGGCCCAGCTCCGCCTGGCGCCGCACCAGGCTGGTGACCGGGTTGAGCGTGTTGATCAGTTCGAGGCGGATACCGGGGTAGCGCTGGCTGAAGTCGGCGAAGGCCCACATGAATTCCGGCCCCAGCCCCAGGGGTGCTGCGATGCGCAGCTGGCCCCGCGGCTCGGCGTCATCCTGTGACAGGCAGGCCATCAGCGCCTGGATCGCGGTCTCGGTCTGGCGCGCGATTTTCAACAGCTCGCGGCCGGCGTCGGTGGGTTGCAGGCCGCCGCCGCTCTGGGTCAGCAGGGCGGTGCCCAGCGCCTGTTCCAGCGCGGCGATACGGCGGCCTACGGTGGTGCGGTTGACCGCCAGCTGCTCCGCGGCGCGACTCTGTGAGCCGGCCTGAATGGTCTGCAGAAAATAGCGAAGATCGTCCCAATTAAGCACGCGCCAGCCCCGTTCATGCTGCAAAAATGCACGGGCAGTGTGCGCCAATCAGTGTGTTATTGCACGGGGGGATGGCCTATAGTCGGCACTTTCCTTTCACGGCGGAGCAACTGCTATGCGACTCGACGGCAAAATGGCCCTGGTGACTGGGGCAGGTCAGGGGATCGGACGGGCGGTGGCCCAGGCACTGGCCGCCGAGGGCGCCAAAGTCGCGGTGGTGGATCTGCAGCTCAAGGCCGCCGAGGCCACCGCCGCGCATCTGTCCGGCAGCGGCCATGTGGCCTACGCCTGCGATGTGTCCGACAGCGCGGCCGTTGCCGGGGTTTTCAAGGCCGCGCAACAGGCGCTGGGCGCTATCGATATCCTGGTCAACAACGCCGGGATCGGCCAGGCGCCGGGGGATGGCGCCGAGCGCTACCAGACCCTGCTGACCGAGCGCATGAGCGAAATCAGCGCCGGCAAGACCCCCAGCGTATTTGCCGAACAGACGCCCTATATGGAAGACCGCGGCTGGCAGACGGTGATCGACGTCAACCTCAACGGCACCTTCTACTGCTGCCGCGAAGCCCTGCGCAGCATGATCGAGCACGAGCGCGCCGGCGCCATCGTCAATATCTCCAGCACCTCGGCCCTGTCCGGCGAGGGTGGTCTGCATTACTGCGCGAGCAAGGCCGGCATCCTGGGCATCACCCGCGGCCTGGCCGAAGAGTTCGGCCCGCGCGGCATCCGCATCAACGCGATCACCCCGGGGCCCACGGATACCCCGGCAATGGCCGGTATACCGGACGCCTGGCGCCAGTCCATGGCCCAGCGCGTGCCGCTGAACCGCCTGGCGCAGCCGGAGGAAATCGCCAAGGCCGTGGTGTTTCTCGCCAGCGACGAAGCCTCCTATGTGCAGGGTGCCACCCTGTACGTGAACGGTGGCATGGTGATGTCCTGAGGACATCGTGTTGATGCCCGCGACGCGGGCAACCGGGAATGCGCGTGAATGAAGAAACTGAACGGTAAAATGGCGCTGGTGACCGGCGCCGGGCAGGGGGTGGGGCGCGGTATCGCCCTGCGCCTGGCCCGCGAGGGCGCGGCGGTGATGGTCGCCGAGATCAATGAAACCACGGGCCGCGCGGTGGTCGCGGAGCTGCAGGCGCTGGGTGCGCAGGCGGCATTTGTTCACACCGATATCAACCACAAGGCCAGCGTGCTGGCGGCGGTGGAGGCCACCGTATCGCAACTGGGTGGCATCGATATCCTGGTCAACAACGCCTGGCCCGCGGGCAGTGTGCCGCAGCGGCTGGAAAACATGAGCGACGCCACTTTCGAGGGCGCCTTCCAGGCCGGCCTGCAAAGCGTGTGGTGGGCCATGCGCGCGGCTTTCCCGCATATGAAGGCCCGGCGCTGGGGGCGCATCATCAATATGTGCTCTCTGAACGGTGTCAACGCGCACCCCTACACCGCGCACTACAACACCATGAAGGAAGGCGTGCGCGCCCTGTCGCGCACCGCGGCCAGGGAGTGGGGCGAGCACGGCATCTGCGTGAACGTGATCTGTCCGGCGGCGGCGACCCCGGCCTACGAGGTGTTCAAAAGCCGGGCCCCCGACAGCGCGGCCGAAATGCTCAAACAGAATCCCATGGGCTACATGGGCGACCCCGAGGCCGACATCGGCCCGGTGGCGGCGTTTCTGGCCAGTGAGGACTGCCGCTACCTCACCGGCAACACCCTGTTTGTCGATGGCGGCAGCCATATCAACGGCGTGAGCTGGGTGCCGCCGGTCGCCGACTGAGCAGCGGCAGAGCCGAACTACAAACCGCCACGGCGGCCGCTAGGCCCCGTGAACATGCACTTTACTGCGAGGTGAATCATGCAAGCACGAATGAAGGACAAAGTTGTCATCGTCACCGGTGCCGGCACCGGTATCGGCGCCGCCACGGCCCAGCGCGCCGCCGAAGAGGGCGCCAAGGTGATGCTGTGCGGGCGCCGCGTTGAGCCCTTGCAGGAAGTGGTGGCGGCCATTCGCGCCAGAGGCGGGGTGGCGGAATTCCAGTCCACCGACATCGCCGACGAAAACGCCGTCAAAGCGCTGGTCGCCAAAACCGTCGAGACCTTCGGCCGCATCGACAGCATCGTCAACAACGCGGTGCTGATGGTGCCGGGCATGATGGCCAGCCATGACACCAAGGCCTGGCGCCAGAACTTCCTGGTGTCGCTGGACGGCGCGATGTTTCTGATGCGCGAGGCCTATACCCAGCTCGAGAAAAACCGCGGTTCGGTGGTGAATGTATCCTCCGTGTGCGCCCTGCAGGGCTCGGTGGCCACCGGCGGCTACAGCGCCGCCAAGGCCGCGCTGATCGCCATGAGCCGCAACGCCGCGGTGGAGTGGGGCCCCAAGGGCGTGCGCGTCAACGTGGTGGTGCCCGGCGCCTTCCTGACCCCGCCCACCGAAGCGGTGATGCCCACCGAGAAAGAGCGCGAGGCGACCTCGGCCAGCATTGCCCTGCGCCGTATCGGCGACCCCCGCGAGTGCGCCAATGCCATCGTGTTCCTGGCCAGTGACGAAGCGGCTTATATCACCGGCACCACCCTGGTGGTGGACGGCGGCCGCACCTGCGAACTCAACACCGGCACCGCGAGCTGGGACTAAGCGAGGATCACCCATGTCAGACGAGTTGCTGAAACGCATCGACCGCCTGGAGTCCACCGAGGCCATCCGCCAGCTGGCGGGCAAGTATTCCCTGTCCCTGGACATGCGCGACCTCGACGCCCACGTCAACCTGTTTGCGCCGGATATCCGCGTCAGCCGCGAGGCCAGCGGGCGCGCCGCGCTCAAGCACTGGCTGGACGACACCCTGCGCAACCAGTTCACCGGCACCTCGCACCACCTGGGCCAGCACATCATCGAGTTCAAGGACCCCGACCACGCACTGGGCGTGGTCTACTCCAAGAACGAGCACGAGTGCGGCGGCGAGTGGGTCATCATGCAGATGCTGTACTGGGACGACTACGAGCGCATCGACGGCCAGTGGTTTTTCCGCCGCCGTCTGCCGTGCTACTGGTACGCGACCGACCTCAACAAGCCGCCGCTGGGCGACATGAAAATGCGCTGGCCCGGCCGCGAGCCCTACCACGGCGCGTTCCACGACCTGTTCCCTAGCTGGAAGGAATTCTGGGCCACGCTGCCCGAGGGCGAAGCCGAGGTTGCGGCGCCCGCACCGCTGGATAAATTTCTCGAAACCCTGCGTCGCGGCACCCCCGCGCCGCGCATTCGTGTGCGCTGATTGCGCTCTGGAGACGTAAATGCCCGGCTTGTTTGATCCTGTAACTATCGGCCCCGTGACCCTGCGCAACCGCGTGGTCATGGCCCCCATGACCCGCTCCCGCGCGGGTGCCAACGACGAGCCCACCGCGCTCAATGTCGAGTACTACCGCCAGCGCGCCAACGCCGGTCTGGTGATCAGTGAAGGTGTCTACCCGAGCCCCGAGGGCAAGGGCTACTGTCGCACGCCCGGTATCTGCACCCCCGAGCAGATCGCCGGCTGGCGCGCGGTCACCGACGCGGTACACGCCGAGGGCGGGCTGTTCTGCATGCAGCTGATGCACTGCGGCCGCGTCGGCCACCCCGACAACAAGCTGCCCGGCACCGACGCCGTAGCGCCCTCGGCCATTCGCGCCAACGCCGAGATATTCACCGAAGGCGGCATGAAGCCGCTGATGGAGCCCCGCGCCCTGCGCCTGGAGGAAATCCCCGAGGTCATCGCCGGCTACCAGCAGGCCACCCGCAACGCCTTCGAGGCCGGCGCCGACCTGGTGGAACTGCACTGCACCTCGGGCTACCTGCCCGCGCAGTTCCTGTCCACCGGCACCAACAAGCGCACCGACCGCTACGGCGGCTCGCTGGAAAACCGCGCGCGCTTTGTCATCGAAGTACTGCAAGCCATGAGCGCCGTGGCCGGCCCCGAGCGGGTGGGCATCCGCATCTGCCCCGGCAACCCCTTCAACGACCTGCAGGACGACAACCCCCGAGAAACCTTCGACTATCTGCTGTCACAGATCGGCGGCATGGGCCTGGCCTACCTGCACGCGATACGCGCCACCCCCGGCATCGACGTGGTCGCCATGCGCAAGGCCCATTTCCCTGGCCCGTTTATCATTAACGACAGCTTCGACGGCGCCAGCGCCAACGCCATCATCAAGAAGGGCGACGCCGACATGGTGGCCTTCGGCCGCCACTACATCAGCAACCCCGACCTGGTCCAGCGCCTGCAAAAAGGCCTGCCCCTGGCGCCCTTCAACCCCAGAACCATGTACACCCCGGGGCCCGAGGGCTACACGGACTATCCCGCAGCGACCTGAGCTGCTGCGCGGCAACAGGCATTGCTTGGCCTGACATACCCGGGGTGCGGCACGGACGCCGTACACCCGGATATTTTCCACCGGGTCCCCAGCACCTGGTATTCAGTACCCGGCTCCCCGCTACCGACTCCAGTACCCGCCAGCATCTGTTCCGCCCGCTGTTATCTCGCCCCGGACTTCGGCTCACGGCTGGTTTGCGGCTAAACTCACTTCATTTTGACGCCCGGCCCGGTCCGCAGCGCCCTGGTGCCGTTTTTCAGTGGTGCGGGACGCACGGACGGCCCGCCGCCTATCGCGAGGAAACCCATGACCAGCTCCCAACAACGCGCCGCCCTGCAACGCCAGATCTGGGCCATTGCCAACGATGTCCGCGGCGCCGTGGACGGCTGGGATTTTAAACAGTACGTACTGGGCACCCTGTTCTACCGCTTTATCAGCGAGAACTTCGCCAGCTATATCGAAGCCGGCGATGACAGCATCGACTACGCCGGGCTGGCCGACAGCGTCATCACCCCGGAGATCAAGGACGACGCCATCAAGACCCGGGGCTACTTCATTTACCCCAGTCAGCTGTTTGCCAATGTCGTCAAAAACGCCCACAGCAACG
>JAVEVZ010000076.1:0-10917 GCA_034004805.1 Spongiibacteraceae bacterium
ACAATGAAACGGCAACAAGAAAAGCCTGCGGAACTGCCCAACTGCGGAAGCAGGGCGGGCAATATACCTGACAAAAACACCGGCAAAACATTGCAGATTGATGAGATCACGCCACACTTTGCACAACATCTGACGCCATAAGGACAGTCCATGAGCAGCCTGCTCAAACGCGCCGGCACCCTGCCATTTCTGGCGGCAGTCTTTCTCAATGCGTTTGTGGATCTGGGCCACAAGATCGTTATCCAGAACACCGTATTCAAGGTCTATGACGGCCAGACCCAGGTGGTGCTGACGGCGCTGGTCAATGGACTGATCCTGCTGCCGTTTATCCTGCTGCTGTCGCCAGCGGGGTTTTTATCCGACAAATACCCCAAGGCGCTGGTGATGAAGCGGGCGGCCTGGGCCGCGGTGTTGATTACCCTGGCGATTACCGCCTGCTACTACCTGGGCTGGTTCTGGCCCGCTTTTGCCCTGACCTTTCTGCTCGCCGCGCAGTCGGCGTTCTACTCGCCGGCCAAGTACGGCTATATCAAGCCGCTGTTCGGCAAGGAGCAGTTGTCCCGGGGCAACGGCCTGGTGCAGGCCATTTCCATCGTCGCCATCCTGGCCGGCACCCTGGCCTACTCCATAGTGTTCGAGGTGGCCTACCCCGGTCCCGACAGCAGTACCGAAGAACTACTGCGCGCCATCGCGCCCATCGGCTGGCTGCTGGTTCTGAACTCGGTGATCGAGCTGGCGATGATGTACCGCCTGCGGGAGCTGGAACCGGGCGAGCCCACGCGGCGCTTTGACTGGGCGGCCTACCGGCGCGGCCAGATGATGCGGGACAGCCTTGCACCCCTGCGCCAGCGGCGGGTGATACGCCTGGCGGTGATCGGGCTGGCGACATTCTGGTCTGTGGGCCAGGTCATGCTGGCGGCGTTTCCGGCTTTCACCAAGGAGCAGTTCGGCGTCACCAACACCATTCTGTTGCAGGCGATTCTGGCCTCGGCCGGCGTCGGTATTGCGCTGGGTTCGGCATTGGCCGGGCGCTGGTCACGCGCCCACATCGAGACGGGGCTGATTCCCGTCGGCGCGCTGGGCATTGCCCTGGGCCTGTGGATACTGCCCCAGGTCGGCTCGCCGGCGATGCAGGCGCTGGCGTTTCTGGGCATTGGCGTGATGGGTGGTTTGTTTATCGTGCCCCTCAATGCGCTGATCCAGTTTCACGCCGGCGAGCACGAGATGGGCAAGGTGCTGGCGGCGAGCAACTGGGTACAGAACGTGGCCATGACCGGCTTCCTGGCGCTGACTGCGCTGTTCGCGCTGGCGGGCGTGGAGAGCCGCTGGCTGCTGGTGCTGATCGCGCTGGTGGCGGTGGCGGGCGGTGCCTACACCGTGTACACCCTGCCCCAGTCACTGGTGCGGTTCGCGCTGTCCTATGTGATGTCGCGGCGCTACCGCATCAGCGTACAGGGCCTGCGCAACCTGCCGGGCCAGGGCGGCGTGCTGCTGCTGGGCAACCATATCAGTTGGATCGACTGGGCCATCGTGCAGGTCGCCAGCCCGCGCCCGCTGCGCTTTGTGATGGACGCGGCAATCTATAACCGCTGGTACCTGCGCGGACTGTTGCGGTTGATGGGCTGCATCCCCATTGCCCCGGGCGCATCCAGCCGTGGGGCGCTGGAGCAGATTACCGCGCTGCTCAACGCCGGCGAAGCCGTGTGCCTGTTTCCGGAGGGCGCGATCAGCCGCAGGGGCCACCTGGGAATCTTCAGGCAGGGCTATGAGCGGGCCTGCGCCGGGGTCAACGAGAGCGTGGTGATCGTGCCGTTCTATTTGCGCGGCCTGTGGGGCAGCCAGTTTTCGCGCGCCTCCGGTCAGCTGAAGGCGAGCCGCAGCAGCGGTTTGCACCGCGAGT
The DNA here is from genome assembly GCA_034004805.1 of Spongiibacteraceae bacterium. GTDB lineage: Bacteria > Pseudomonadota > Gammaproteobacteria > Pseudomonadales > CAMLJR01 > JAVEVZ01. The sequence continues at coordinate 1,901 of JAVEVZ010000076.1, forward strand.
TGATCGTCGCCTTCGGCGCGCCACTGCCAGCCTCCACCCAGGCCGATGTGCTGAAGCGGGAGGTGTTCGAGCTGTCCATCACCGCCTGGGTCCGGTATGCCGACACCCTGCCCACCCTGCCCGCGGCGTGGATTGATGCCGTCAAGCGGCGCAGTGCGCAACCGGCCATCGCCGACAGCCGGGGGGTGGCACTGTCTGCCTGCCAGGCCCTTGCGACGGCCACCCTGCTGGCGCGTCAGATCGCGGGCGCGGCACCGGATCAGGCGCGGATCGGCCTGCTGGTCGGCACCAGCGCCGACGCGGTACTGGCGCATATGGCGGCGCTGATGTGCGGCAGGACCGTGGTTCACCTCAGCCCGGACGCCAGCCCCGACGCGCTGCAGACGGCGCTGACGCAGACCGGTATCCGCAGCGTGTTCAGTACCCGCGCTGTCATGGAGACGCTGCGCGCACGCCGTCTCGCCACTGACAGCACCCTGCACCACTGCGCCCTGATCTGCCTCGACGAATTGCGCGACGCACTGGGCCCCCTTGAGTTGCGCAGCCGGCAGTGGCTGGTGCGCTGCCTGCCCGCCGGCATCCTGAAGGCCCGTTACTGCCGCGCCCGGGATGCCGGGGCCACGGCGGCGGTTCTGTTCACCCGTGGCGGCAGCCGCAACAGCCGGGACATGCCCCGGGGCGTGATGCTCAGCCACCGCAATATCATGGCGAACCTGAAGCAGATCGCCGAGGTGCTCAATGCCCACGGCGACGACGTGATGCTGGCCACCCTGCCCATGTCCCACGCACTGGGCCTGACGGTCACCCAGTTGATGCCGCTGATGGAGGGCTTGCCGCTGGTGTGCCACGCCGATGCCACCGACGCGGTGGGCATAGCCCGTGCCTGCGCCGAACACCGGGCCACCCTGTTGTGCACCACGCCCGGCGGCCTGCAACAGCTGACCGAAGCTGCGGCCGCGCACCCGCTGATGCTGGCCAGCCTGCGGCTGGTGGTCGTGGGCGGCGCACCGCTGGCGCCGGCGCTGCGCGAAACCTTTGAGGGGCGCTTCAAAAAAGACGTGTTCGAGGGCTACGGCACCACCGAGACCACACCGGTCGCCAGCGTCAATCTGCCGGACGCGCTGGATACCCGCTACTGGCAGGTACAGCGCGGCAGCCGCCCCGGCAGCGTGGGCATGCCCCTGCCCGGCACCGCTATACGCATCGTCGACCGGGCCAGTCTGGAGGCCCTGCCCACCGGCAGTGAAGGCCGGGTCATGATAGGCGGCGCGCAGGTCATGCAGGGCTATGTCGACGACGCCCGGCAGACCGCAGCGGTCATACACACTGTAAACGGCAGCCGCTGGTTCCTCAGCGACGACCGGGGCTACCTGGACGCCGATGGCTTCCTCACCCTTACCGGCCGCTGTTGATGCGGACTGGCGCGGACCTGACAGGCGGGCTGAGGCGCGCAGGACGCGGCGTTTACACCGCAATAAATGTGCATGCCGGGCACCGCTGATACCGCGGATATCCACCGCAACAGTTCTTCATAATGCCCTACCATATAGGCGATCTAGGGCTATGCTTTCCCTGATTTAATTCCGCCCCCGCGCAGCAGGACGGCAGCGGGAATATTTATTCGTCATCGCCACATACCGTGCGCCAGCCAAGCGGAAACTCCAGTATGCCCGGCAAGTCCGTCAGATTGCTTAAAGCCCATACCTTGGCCTGCATCGCGACCCTGACCCTGGGCGCGCTACCCCATCACAGCGTTGCGCTGGGGCTGGGCGACATACGCAGTGATACCGCAGTGGGGCAGCGCCTGGCGGCGGAGATCGCGATTGTTGCCGGCCCCGACGAAGACTACAGCCCCGACACGATCAAACTCCGGCGCCTGGAGCGGGATGAAGCCGCAGCGCTGGGCATCGAGGTGCTGTCGGGCTTCCAGCGCTACCGCTTTACGCCCCGCATGAAAGACGGCCGCCTGGTGGCGGAGCTGCGCTCGGAAGGGCCCATCAACGAACCGTTTCTGAACTTCGTTGTGGAGCTCAAGTGGCCCAAAGGCAGCGTGGTACGGGAATACACGCTGCTGCTGGATATCCCCGATCTGGCCGCCGCCACGGTGCAGCGCGCTGACCCGGGGCCTGCAGCGCCGGGCTTTTCTCCCTCGCCACCCTCCAGGACCATGTCGCGCGTGCGCAGTGCCGAACCCGCGCCACTGAGCGCGGATACCGAGCACTACCGGGTGCGGATCGGCGACACCCTGTCCGGGATTGCCCAGCGCTGGGCCGATACCCGGGGCGTCAGCCGCGCCCGGGCGCTGCAATGGCTGCACGCCAACAACCCACAGGCCTTTGCCGGCGGCGATATTAATCGCCTGCAGGCCGGCGTGATGCTGCGCCTGCCCGGTGCCGCAGGCTTGTCGTCCGAGCAGGCTCCCGGCGTTGCCGCGCCGAGCGCGGACACGGCGAGCCCGGCGCCCACGCCGCCAGTCCCTCCCGCGGCGCAGCTGCGCCTGTCCGCCCCTGCGTCGCAGGGCTCCGCCATCACCGGCGCGAAACTCCACGCCCTGTCCGACACCGAACTGCAGGCGCACCTGGACGCCACCAACGAACAGCTGGACCGGCTCTCGCGGGAAAATGAAGAGCTGCGCGCGCGCCTCAACCGCCTCGAGAAACTGGATTACCTGCAATCCCTGGAGCGTCTGCTGGCGCTGCGCGAACAGCAGATTGCGGAACTGCAGCAGGCCGCGAATTCGCAGGGCGCTGTCACATCAACGGCGCCCCGTGGCGTCAGCGCGGAAACGAAGGCCAGCAACACAGGGACCAGCTCCGGCACAGCGCAGGCCGGCATACTGCGCGGTGTTGACGACACGGCGCTCAAGGCCAGTCCATCTGATACCGGCTCTGGCACTGACGTCAGGCCGTGGTGGCTGGCCCTGCTGTTCGCGCTGCTGGCGACACTGCTGATTCCGGCGGTTTACCTGTACACGCGGCCGCGGGCCCGGGGGGCCACCCCGCGCTTTGCGCCGGCGGTGGCCATTGGCAACGGCCTGCCGCCGGTGCAGCAAGGCAAGGACGACGCCATCGACCTGGAGCAGACGCCCAGGCCCGAGCCTGTACCCCAGGCACCGCGGGGCGATCGCCGCCCCGACCATATTGTGCAGCAGAGTATCCGCAACAAAATGGCGGGCTATGTGCCGCCCATGGAAGAGCTGGGCGAACTCCACGACCAGCATGACGATATCGATGACCTGGTGTCCGAGGCCATGGCCTACGCCAACCGCGGCCAGTTCGAAATCGCCTCGGCCATGATACGCGGGGAACAAATGCGGGTCGGAGAGGATTCACGGCTGGATATCGCCATGCACTTCATTCAGAAGCTGCGTCAGGACAGAGCCTGAGCGCAACAGCGCAATCTGACGCAGGGTTCAGACCGCAGCGATGTGTTCCACCAGCAACTGCACGCTGCGCTGGCCGCGAAACTCGTTGACGTCGAGCTTGTAGGCGAGATGAACCGCGTTGACCTGCGGCGCAGGCCATTGCGCGGTATCGACGTTGAAGGCGATGGCGTCCAGCTTCTGGCCCGCCGCATTCTCGACAATCATCTTGAGGTGTCGCTCGCCGACGATACGCTGGGTGATCAGCCGGAACCGTCCATCAAACAGCGGCTCGGGGAACTGCTGTCCCCAGGGCGCGGCAATGCGCAACTGTTCGGCCAGCGCCAGCTCAAACTCTGAACCGTCGAGCTCGCCGTCACTGAACAGCGTGGCCGTGAGGTCGTCGGCGCTCAGCTGGCGACGCACTTCGCGATCAAAGGCCCGCGCAAAATCCTCGAGGCAGTCCCGCGCCAGGCTCATGCCCGCCGCCATGGCATGGCCGCCGAACTTGCTGAGCAGCGCCGGATGCCGGGCCGCCACGGCGTCCAGCACGTCGCGGATATGCAGGCCGGGAATGGAGCGCGCCGAGCCCTTGAGCACGCCGTCCTCGGCCTCGGCAAAGGCGATAACCGGCCGGTGGAAACGCTCCTTGACCTTGGACGCCACCAGCCCCACCACCCCCTGGTGCCAGCCGGGCCGGAACAGGCACAGGCCCCAGGCCATATCGTCGCCATCCAGGGCCAGCTGCTCCAGCGCTGCAAAGGCCTCGCGCTGCATGCCGGACTCAATGGCTCGGCGGTCGCGGTTGAGGTGGTCCAGTTCGCGGGCCATCGCCAGCGCCTCGGCCTCGTCGTCAGACAGCAGACACAGGATGCCGTGACTCATATCGTCCAGGCGCCCGGCGGCGTTCAGGCGCGGCCCCACCACAAAACCGAGATCGGTGCTGACCAGATTTTTCGCGTTGCGGCCTGCCACCGCCAGCAACGCGCGTATGCCCGGCCGGCAGCGCCCCGCGCGGATGCGCCGCAGGCCCTGCTCAACCAGCACCCGGTTGTTGCGGTCCAGGGGCACCACATCGGCCACCGTGCCCAGTGCCACCAGATCGAGATAATCCGCGAGATTAGGCGCCTCGATACCGCTGTCAGAAAACCAGTTGCGCGCGCGCAACGCGCCGCGCAGGGCAGACAACAAATAGAACATCACCCCGACCCCGGCCAGCGCCTTGCTGGGAAATTCGCAGCCGGGCTGGTTGGGATTGACGATGGCCGCAGCCGCCGGTAACGCATCGCCCGGCAGGTGGTGGTCAGTCACCAGCACCGGAATACCGAGATCCGCAGCCGCGGCCACGCCGTCGATACTGGAGATACCATTGTCGACGGTGATGATCAGATCGGGCTGGCGCGCGGCCGCCACGGCGACGATTTCCGGCGTCAGCCCATAGCCGTACTCGAAGCGGTTGGGCACCAGAAAATCCACATGGCGCGCCCCCATGGCGCGCAGTGCCAGCACCGACAGTGCGGTGCTGGTCGCGCCGTCGGTGTCGAAGTCGCCGACAATCAGCAGGCGCTTGCCCGTCATCACCGCATCCGCCAGCAGCTCAGCGGCATCGCCGATGCCCTTCATTCGCGCGGGCGGCTCCAGGCCTTTGAGATCCAGCGCGATATCGTCGTCGCACAGTGCACCGCGCGCGGCGTACACGCGCTGCAGCAAGGGGGGAATATCCGTGGAAAACGCCGCGCCGCTCAGGCTGACCTGGCGGCGCACTATCTGTTTGGAGGCGGGTGCTGCGTCGCGGAGGCTGGCCTGGGCGGCCGGTACCGGTTCGGCGGCCATTTCAGGCACGGGTGTGCTCGCGGATAAAGCGCTGCACGGCGGGCAGGTCGTTGTTCAACACGGTGTAGTGCTCCTCGCGTTGAAACAGGTCCGCCATATGGTGCGGCAGCGGTGGTTCGTGGGGGTAACCGGCCTGCATCACGGCTTCGGGGAACTTGGCCGGGTGCGCCGTCGCCAGCGCCACCACCGGGTGCGCGTGGTCGCGGCGACAGGCCCGTGCCGCCTGCACCCCGATCGCCGAGTGCGGGTCCAGCAGGTATTCGCTTTCGTCCCAGACCGCGGCGATGGTCTTCACGGTAAGTGCATCGTCGACGGCATGGCTGTCGAAGTGCTCGCGGGCGCGGGCAAAAGCCGCGTCGGGAATCGCCACTGCTTCGGTATTGAAGCGTGTCATCAGGTCGCGGATTGCCCCGCCGTCGCGGCCGTAACAGTCGAACAGCAGGCGCTCGAAGTTGGACGAAATCACGATGTCCATGCTGGGCGACAGGCTGTGCACCAGCGACTGCCTGGCGTAGCGGTTGCTGCTCATAAAGCGGTGCAGGATGTCGTTCTGGTTGGTGGCGATGATCAGGCGGTCGATGGGCAGGCCCATCTGCTTGGCCAGGTAGCCGGCGTAGATATCGCCGAAGTTGCCGGTGGGCACCGAAAAGCTGAGCTTGCGGGCCGGGCCGCCCAGCGCCAGCGAGGCCCAGAAGTAATACACGATCTGCGCCATGATGCGCGCCCAGTTGATGGAGTTGACCGCCACCAGCTGGCGCCCTTCTGGCAGGAAGGACTGGTCGGCAAAGCTGGCCTTGACCATGCTCTGGCAGTCGTCGAAATTCCCCTCGAGGGCGATGTTGTGGATATTGGGCGCCAGCACCGTGGTCATCTGGCGGCGCTGCACGGCGCTGACCCGCTGGTGCGGGTGCAGAATAAAAATATCCACGTTCTCGCAGCGCCGGCAGCCCTGGATGGCGGCGGAGCCGGTATCCCCCGAGGTCGCGCCCATGATCACGACTTTCTGGCCGCGCCGCGCCAGCACATAGTCCAGCAGGCGGCCCAGCATCTGCAGGGCGAAATCCTTGAACGCCAGGGTCGGCCCCTGGAACAGTTCCAGCACCCATTCGTTGTGGCCCAGCTGCACCAGCGGCGCGATGGCCGGGTGGCGGAAATCCACATAAGTGTCGTCGATAATGGCCTTGAGATCATCGGGTGGAATGCAGTCGTCGACAAACGGCGCGATGATCCTGAACGCGAGCTCGGTGTAGCTGAGCCCCTGCCAGCTGGTGATCTCCGCCGCGCTGTAGGTCGGCAGGGTTTCCGGCACGTACAGGCCGCCGTCGGGCGCCAGGCCGGTGAGCAGCACGTCTTCGAAGTTGAGCGCCGGCGCCTGGCCACGGGTACTGATGTATTTCATGGACTCGTCACTTGCTGACTGTTGGGCAACCCCGGCGGTGTGACCCCGGGATTCCCCTGCTTAAGGATGTGGGTCGCCGTCTAGCCTTCCAGGGACTCGACCCGGATGCACATCAGCGGACCTTCGATGCTGTCCAGCGCCTCGATCGCCGCCACCGCGGCCCGCAGGGTGCGCTCGCGGGTGACGCTGGTCAGCAGGATCACCGGCACGTGGTCCTGGTCTTCGGGCGGCGCCTTCTGGATCAGCGCCTCGCTCGAAATCCCGGCCTCGGAAATAATCTGCGCGACCTGGGACAGCACGCCGGGCTTGTCCAGCGCCGAGATGCGCAGGTAATACGCCGACGCCACGTCGTCGATGGACAGCACCGGCAGCTCGCTGAGCTGGCCGGGATGAAAAGCCAGGTAGGGCGCGCGCTGGCGCGGCTCGGCATAGAGGGTGCGCGCGACATCGATGATATCGCTGACCACCGCCGAGGCGGTGGGCTCGCTGCCGGCGCCGGGGCCATAGTACAGGGTCGGCCCCACGGCATCGCCCCACACCATCACCGCGTTCATCACCCCGTTGACATTAGCGATCAGCCGCGCCTCGGGGATCAGCGTCGGGTGCACCCGCAGCTCGATGCCGTCCTCGGTGCGGCGCGCGATACCCAGGTGCTTGATGCGGTAGCCCAGTTCCTCGGCGTAGCGCACGTCGTCGGTAGTGATGCGGGTGATGCCCTCGGTGAACACCTTGTCGAACTGCAGCGGAATGCCGAAGGCCAGCGCCGCCAGGATCACCAGCTTGTGGGCGGCGTCGGTGCCCTCCACGTCGAAGCTGGGGTCGGCCTCGGCGTAGCCCAGGGCCTGGGCCTCGCGCAACACGTCGTCGAAGTCGCGGCCCTTTTCACGCATTTCGGTGAGGATAAAGTTGCCGGTGCCGTTGATGATGCCCGCCAGCCACTCGATGCGGTTGGCGGCCAGGCCCTCGCGGATGGCGCGGATAATGGGTATCCCGCCCGCGACCGCGGCCTCGAAGGCCACACTGACGCCCTGGGCTTCAGCGGCGGCAAAGATTTCGTTGCCGTGCTCGGCGATCAGCGCCTTGTTGGCGGTGACCACGTGCTTGCCGTTGGCGATGGCCTTGAGGATCAGTTCACGGGCCACGGTGGTGCCGCCGATCAACTCCACCAGGATCTGGATATCGGGGCGCTCGGCGAGGGCGAACACATCGCTCAGCACGTCGATGCCGGTCAGGTCCAGGTCCGACCGCTCGCGGCGCGTGCCCACGGCTACCACCTCAATGCCACAGCCGGTGCGCGCGGCAATCTCCACGGCGTTGCGTTTGAGTACATTCAACGTGCCGCTGCCGACGGTGCCCAGTCCGCAGATCCCCACCTTTACCGGGTTCAAGCGCCTACTCCCCTGTGTTCGCAAAGGGCGAAATTGTATGCGAGAGCGATCCGCGACGCCATGCCGGCGCGTAGTTGTGTGGCGGACAGGACAGGCCGCGGACCCGGGGATGCTTGTCGGGGGCCGGCTCGAGTCGCTAGACTGGCCCGATTGCACGCCGCTCGGCCCGGCGTGTGGCCGCCGTTCCCCGCCCGCACGTGATTCCTCGCCGCCAGCGGGCGCTGATCTTCCAGTTGCATACATGTTGCGGACACCATGAAACGACGCCTGGCCTTGATGGCCGTTATGCTTATTGTTTTTTTCGGCGCCCTGTTCGGCTACGACTACTGGGGCCGGATGCAGACCCAGGCGTTTTTCGCCCACTATCAGCCGCCTCCGGTGCCGGTCAGTGTCGCCACCGCCGAACTGCGGACGATTCCGCGGCAGCTGCGCAGCATCGGCACCCTGGAGGCGGTGCGCCAGCTCACCCTGAGCCCTGAGGTCGCCGGCCGGGTGACCGCGCTGCACTTCGCCGCGGGTGACCGGGTCGTCGCCGGACAGCCCCTGCTGCAGCTCAACGACGCGCCGGAGCGCGGTGAACTGGCGCGGCTGCGCGCGGAAGCCAAAGTGACCAGCCTCAATCTGGAGCGCAACCGCAAACTGCTGGGGCTGGCGGTATCCCAGAGCGATATCGACGTGCAGCAGGCCAGCCTCGACGCCCTCAACGCCCAGATCGCCACCGTCCAGGCACGCCTTGATCAGCAGCAGTTGCGCGCGCCTTTCGCCGGCCAGCTGGGTGTGCGGCTGGTGGATCTGGGCCAGTACCTGCGCGCCGGAGACCCGGTTGCAAGCCTCACGGACCTGGCCGAGCTGTACGTCAATTTCAACCTGCCGGAGCAGAGCCGAGCGGCACTGGCAGTCGGTCAGACCCTGTCCTTTAGCGTCGACGCGTATCCCGGGGAAACTTTCGACGCCCGGGTGATCGCCATTGACCCGCAGATCGGCGCCGACACCCGCAGCATCGCGCTGCAGGCCCGCCTGGAGAACCCGGAGCAAC
>JAVEVZ010000001.1:0-49021 GCA_034004805.1 Spongiibacteraceae bacterium
CCTGCGCACGGGTTTGCTCTTGATGGTGATCTCGGGAAAGAACTTGACGATGAACTTCATCGGTAGTGTGCTGGTGCCTGCGGGAAAAGCCGTTATTATACCGGCATTCACAGTGCACCATGTCCGCGCGGCGGTCATTCGTGGTGTGCGCAAAGCAGGAAAAAGCACCAAATTGATGCACGGCGCTTCCGTGGTGGCTCCATAATGGTGCAGTTCTCCAGGTATCTCGCCTGTCAGGCGACGCAAAGGCCTGTACAAGCAGTGTGCGGGCGTGGCGCGACACATGGCACAGGGTTTGCTGATCCGCCGCTGATGGTTGATCGATGGTCTGTTGAGCATGCTGTGCTGCGAGCGCGAGGTGGCAGGAGCGCCGAGGCGGCAGGCAAAAGCACAGGCCATCGCGACCCTGGACGGTCCCGCCCGGTGGCGAGCCCGCACGTAATTACCAACCCGTTCGACCCTTAAGGAGCCAGCACACATGTCAGAGAAAACTCTGAAGCTCATCAAAGACAACGATGCCAAGTGGGTGGACATGCGTTTCACCGACACCAAGGGCAAGGAGCAGCACGTCACTATTCCCGCGTCCGATGTCGACGAGAGCTTCTTCGAAGACGGCAAGATGTTCGATGGCTCCTCGATCGGTGGCTGGAAGGGGATCAATGAGTCCGACATGATCCTGATGCCCGACGACAGCGCATCGGTGCTGGACCCCTTTTTCGACGATGTCACGGTGATCGTGCGCTGCAATATCGTCGAGCCCAACACCATGCAGGGCTACAACCGTGATCCGCGCTCCATCGCCGCCCGCGCCGAGGAGTACATGCGCTCCACCGGGATTGCCGACTCAGCGCTGTTTGGCCCTGAGCCCGAGTTCTTTGTTTTCGACGATGTGAAGTGGGCTGTCGATATCAGCGGCGCGTTCTACAAGATCATGTCCGACGAGGCGGCTTGGTCCTCCAGCGAACACTTCGACGAAGGCAATATCGGCCATCGCCCCGGCGTCAAGGGCGGCTATTTCCCGGTGCCGCCGGTGGACAGCCTGCACGATCTGCGCGCGGCCATGTGCGATGCGATGACGGCGATGGGGCTGGATATTGAGGTGCATCATCACGAAGTGGGCACCGCGGGCCAGTGCGAAATCGGCGTGGGCCCCAATTCCGCCGTGAAGAAGGCCGACGAAGTGCAGATACTGAAGTACTGTGTGCACAACGTGGCCCATGCCTACGGCAAGACCGCCACCTTTATGCCCAAGCCGCTGGTGGGTGACAACGGCTCCGGAATGCACGTGCACCAGTCGCTGAGCAAGGGCGGCAAGAACCTGTTCGCAGGCGACGCCTATGCCGGCCTGAGCGAAACCGCGCTGTACTATATCGGCGGGATTATCAAGCACGCGCGGGCCATCAACGCGTTTACCAACCCCTCGACCAACTCCTACAAGCGCTTGGTGCCCGGCTTCGAAGCGCCGGTCATGCTGGCCTACTCGGCCCGCAACCGCTCGGCGTCGATCCGCATTCCCTACATCACCAACCCCAAGGCGCGGCGCGTGGAAATGCGGTTCCCCGACCCCAGCGCCAACCCCTATCTGTGCTTCGCGGCGCTGTTGATGGCGGGCCTGGACGGCATACAGAACAAGATCCACCCCGGCGATCCCGCGGACAAGGACCTGTACGATCTGCCCCCGGAAGAGGCGGCCGAGATCCCCACCGTGGCCTCCAGCCTGGAGATGGCGCTGGCTGCCCTGGACGCGGATCGCGGCTTCCTGACAGCGGGCGGTGTGTTCGACGACGACATGATCGACGCCTATATCGCCCTCAAGAAGCAGGATGTCGAGCGTCTGGCCATGACCACGCACCCCATCGAGTTCGCCATGTATTACAGCGTCTGACGCGACGCCTTGCCTGATCAGGGCCCGCCGGCGACGGCGGGCTTTTTTTTTTGCGCGGCCGGTTTCTCGCGTCATACTGGGGGCATTCCACAGGAGGAAAGGCCATGCGCGCACTGCTGGGTTTACTGGTTCTGCTGCTGGCGCTGCCGGTTGCGGCCGGCGAAGTCTACCGTCAGACCGATGAACACGGGCGGGTGATCTTTACCGACCAGCCTGCGCCACAGGCCGAGCTTGTGCCCCTGGACCCTGTCAATACCACGCCGGCGGTGACGCCTGTGCCGCGCGCGACGCCTGAGGCGGCGCGGGTCGAGTACCGGGTGCGCATCACCAGCCCCGAGGCCGATGCCATCATTCCCAACGGCCTGGTGGCGCAGACGGTGGTGGTGCAGGTCGAGCCCGCGCCCCGCACCAGCTTCCGGTTCCGGCTGCTGCTGGACGGCGAGGAGGTGGGCGTGCAGGCCGACGGCCGCTTCACGGTGCCGCAGCTGGCGCGCGGCAGTCACCAGTTCAGCGCGGAGTTGCTGGACGCCGACGGGCGGGTGCTCGCCCGCGCTGAGCCGGTGGATATCTTCGTCTACTGGCCCGGCGGCAACCGCTGAGCGGGCCGGCTTCACCCGCCAGTCCACTTCTGTTCTGCACCATTTTGGGGCATAGTTCGGGGCCTGACCTCTGGATCCCGGCCCCGACTGCGCCGCGCAGGCGCTGCAACGCTGCGGCAGACCGTCCGCCGGGCCTTGAACCGTCCGGCATACCCCGGGCCAATGGGCGGGGGCATACCCGCGGTCGCCTGCTGCTGGCTTGAAAATTGCTGGTTCAGGCGAAAGACCGGCCCTGACTCTGAACCGCGCTGATACCTGAAGCCATGCCCGCAGAATCCCTGCACCACCGCATACTCGACAACCTCACTACCGCCACCCTGCTGGTGGAAGCGGACCTCAGCGTGGCCTATCTGAACCCCGCCGCCGAAGCCCTGCTGGAAATCTCCGGCAGCCGGGTGCTGGGCGAGGCGGTGGGGCGCCTGTTTATCGACGATGGTGAGCTGCTGCCGGCGCTGCAGGACGCCAGTGAGCGGGCGGTGGCCTTCACCAGACGCGAAGTGCTGTTGACCCTGCCCAGCGGCCAGCAGGTGACCGTGGATTTCGCGGTGACGCCCATCAGCGAGAGCGATCACCACGTGGCCCTGGTCCTGGAGCTGCAGCCCATGGACCGCCTGCTGCGCATCAGCCGCGAGGAGGGCATCGTCTCCACCCAGCAGACCACCCGCGCGCTGGTGCGCAACCTGGCCCACGAAATCAAGAATCCGCTGGGCGGGCTGCGCGGCGCGGCGCAGCTGCTGGCCAGAGAGCTGACCCGCGTGCTGCCGGAGGCGCAGCTCACTGAATACACGGCCATCATCATTGAGGAGGCCGACCGCCTGCGCAATCTGGTGGACCGCATGTTGGGGCCGCACCAGACGCCGCGCCACGATGTGGTGAACCTGCACGAAGTGCTGGAGCGCATGCGTCAGCTGTTGCAGGCCGAGACCGGTGGGCGCATCGCCTTTCGGCGCGACTACGACCCCAGCATTCCCGACACCCTCGGCGACCGCGAACAGCTGATCCAGGCGCTGCTCAATATCGGCAGCAATGCCGTGCAGGCGCTCACCAGCGCGCAAACGCCCTCGCCGGAGATTCGCCTGCGCACCCGGGTGCTGCGCCAGTTCACCATTGGCACCCGCCGCCATCGGCTGGTGGTGCGCATGGATATCGAGGACAACGGGCCGGGGGTGCCTGCCGATATCGCCCGGACCCTGTTCTATCCCATGGTCAGCGGGCGCCCCGACGGCACCGGCCTGGGTCTGTCGATCTCCCAGTCCATCATCAATCGCCACGCGGGCCTGATCGAGTGCCACAGTCGGCCGGGGTGCACGGTGTTTTCCATCTATATCCCACTGGAGCCGCAGGCCCATGAGCAAGACGGATAAGGTCTGGATCGTCGACGACGACCGCTCCATACGCTGGGTGCTGGAAAAGGCGCTCAACCAGGCCGGGATACAGACCCGCAGCTTTGAGTCTGGCGAGGCGATCAGCCGTCAGCTGGACCGCGAGCAGCCCGATGCGATCATCAGCGATATCCGCATGCCCGGCATGGACGGTCTCGAGCTGCTGGCGCGCATCAGCGCGCAGCACCCGGGCCTGCCGGTGATCGTCACCACCGCCCACTCGGATCTCGACAGCGCCGTGGCCTCCTACCAGGGCGGCGCCTTCGAATACCTGCCCAAGCCTTTTGATGTGGACGAGGCGGTGGCGGTGACGCGGCGCGCCCTGGCGCAGGGTCGTGCGCGCCGCCTGGCGCTGCCGGCGGAGTCCGGCGACGGCGTCACCGAGATCATTGGCGAAGCGCCGGCAATGCAGGAAGTGTTTCGCGCCATCGGCCGTCTCGCCCACTCCAATATCACGGTACTGATCAACGGCGAGTCGGGCACCGGCAAGGAACTGGTGGCCCGCGCCCTGCACCGCCACAGCCCGCGTCGCGAGCAGCCGTTCATCGCCCTGAATATGGCGGCGATCCCCCGCGACCTGATGGAGTCCGAGCTGTTCGGCCACGAAAAGGGCGCCTTCACGGGGGCCGCCGCGCAGCGCGCCGGACGCTTCGAGCAGGCCCATGGCGGCAGCCTGTTTCTGGACGAGATCGGCGATATGCCCGCGGAGACCCAGACCCGCCTGCTGCGGGTGCTGGCCGACGGCGAGTTCTACCGGGTCGGCGGCCACACGCCGGTCAAGGTCGATGTGCGGATAATTGCTGCAACCCACCAGAACCTCGAGCAGCTGGTGAGCGAACACCTGTTCCGCGAAGACCTGTTCCACCGCCTCAATGTCATCCGCATCCATATTCCCCGGCTGGCCGATCGCCGCGAGGATGTCCCGCGCCTGCTGCGCCACTTCTTCAAGAAAGCGGCCGAGGAATTGAAGGTGGAGCCGAAACTGCTGCTGGCGGAGACCGAGCAGCACCTGTGCCGGCTCGACTGGCCGGGCAATGTGCGCCAGCTGGAGAATACCTGCCGCTGGATCACCGTGATGGCGCCGGGCCGCGAAGTGCACGTCAGCGACCTGCCGCCGGAGTTGCAGGGTGGCGCGGCGGCGGTCGGCGCCCCGGGAGACTGGCAAGCGCTGTTGCGGCGCTGGGCCGACCAGGCGCTGGCGGGCGGTCAGCGCGAGCTGCTGGAGGTTGCGCAGCCGGCCTTCGACCGCGTGATGATCGACGCCGCGCTCAACCACACCCGGGGGCGCCGCCGCGACGCCGCGCTGCTATTGGGTTGGGGGCGCAATACCCTGACCCGCAAGATCAGGGAATTGGGCATGGACCCCGGCACGGAGAGTGACATATGACGCCTGAGGCCCCCCTGCTGTTCGAAACCCGCCTCACCACCCGCTGGGGTGAGCAGGATCTGTTCGCGCACATCAACAATGTGCATTACCTGCGCTATTTCGAAGAGGGCCGGGTCCGCTGGCTGGCGAGCCTGGGCCTGCCGATCAGCGGTCCCGGCGGCGGCAGCGGCCTCGGCGAAGGCCCTATCGTGGCCCGGGTCGCGGTGGATTACCTGATGCCGGTGCGCTACCCGGCAGAGCTGTTGCTGCGCCTGTACCTTGGGCGCATGGGCACCAGGAGCCTGACCCTGCTGCACACCCTGGCGCAGGTGGAAACGCCCGACCAGGTCTGCGCCCGGGGCGAAGTGGTCTTGGTGTGGTACGACCACGACCGCGGTGAAAGCCGGCCCTTGCCGGCGCAGCTCAGCGCCCTGGCGAGCAGGCGCTGAGGCTGTACAAACGCGCTATTCGACCTGGCCGATACTGAAGTTGTACAGACTGTAACCCTGTTTCTCCGCCAGCACGGTGCAGGTAATGGGCGCCGTGCCCGCCTCGAAGCGGGCGACGATCTGGTAGCTCAGGCGCTGGCGGGCGCCACTCAGCAGGGCCATGGCGGTGGGCACCGCGGCGAGTTCGATGCGCTCTATCTGTTGCAGCGCGCCCAGCGACCGGTAGCGCGCCAGCACCGTTTCGAGCTGCTGCGGATCCTCGAGGGTCATGCGCGCCGCGGGAGCGAGATGGCGCAGCAGAGCGTCGGGTTGCCAGTGGCTGATATCGGTGAGGGTGGTCCGCAGCCAGGGCTCGATGCTGTCCCGGTAGCGCTCTTCCTGGCGCTCGGTATACCACCACAGGCCGCCCACGGTCAGCAGCAGGGCCATGGCGACAACAATACTGGGAGGAAGACGCATCAGGGTTCACCATGGGTCATTGTCAGGAGTCATCAGAGTTCGCCGAAATACAGCAGGGCAATAAAGATCAGCAGGATGCCGGCGGGAGAGACAAAGCGCAGGGTAACGCGCCAGATCCGGTACAGCGCCGGGCTTTTCATGGCCATCTCCTGCATGACCCGGCTGTCGGGCATGACCCAGCCCGCGAAGATGGCGATCAGCAGTCCGCCCAGCGGCAGCATATAGCGCGCCGTGATGGCGTCCAGCGCATCGAATACCACGCCCCAGAAAATACAGGCCACACCCCCCAGCCAGGTAATGGTGGCCAGGCCGGCGGCGGCGTAGCCGCGCTTGATGCCGCGCCGCTCCAGCCAGGCAGCCCCGGGCTCGATCAGGGAAATCGACGAGCTCAGTGCAGCGATACTGACCAGCAGAAAGAACACCGCACCGAAGGCCAGGCCGCCGCTCATATTGGCGAAGGCGATGGGCAGGGAGATAAACAGCAGGCCGGGCCCCTTGCTGGGCGGCAGGCCGTTGGCGAACACTAGCGGGAATATCGCCATGCCCGCGATCAGGGCGATCAGGGTGTCCAGCGCGGCGATGGTGAGCACGGTGCTGGCGATGGAGGCGCGGCCCGGCATATAGGCGCCGTAGGTCATGATCGCGCCCATGCCCAGGCTCAGGGTAAAGAACGCGTGGCCCAGGGCCACCAGCAGGGCCTTGCCGTTGAGCCTGCTGAAATCCATGTCGAACAGGAAATGCATGCCGGCGGCAAAGTCGCCCTGCGCCCAGCTGTAGCCCAGCACCACCAGCAGCAGGACGAACAACAGGGGCATCAAGGTTTCGACGGCCCGGCCTATACCCCGCGTCACGCCGCCGGCGACCACCGCGGCGGTCATGATCACAAACGCGCTGTGCCATACCAGCTGGGCCCCGCTGTTGGTGCGCAGGGCGGTGAAGTTGGCGTCGATGGTGGCGGCGTCGGCGCCGGCGTAACTGCCGCTGGCGCTGGTCAATACGTAACTCAGGGCCCAGCCGGCGACGACGCTGTAGAACATCATAATCAGCAGGCCGGTCAGCACCCCCATCATGCCCAGCAGATGCCAGTGGCGGTGCGCGCCGATTGCGCCTGCGAGGCCGCCCATGGTGTGTACCGGATCGGCGCGGCCGGCGCGGCCCAGCATGACCTCGGCCATCATGACCGGGATGCCCACGGCGAGTATGCAGCCCAGGTAGACCAGCACAAAGGCGCCGCCGCCGTACTCGCCGGCGATATACGGAAACTTCCAGATATTGCCCAGGCCCACCGCGGATCCGGTGGCGGCCATGATGAAGGTCCAGCGGTGTTTCCAGCTGACGGTTTGGCGACGACTCATCCGCAGTGCTCTTGTCCGGCGCGATATTGTTATGGCCGGCCATTGTAATGAATTGACAAGATAGCGCGAGCAGGATGCGTGCCAGCCCGTATTGGGCGTATAATGCGTCCCCGTTTTACACCCTCCCCGAGGCTTTCCCCGTGTCCAGCAAGCTGCGCAACATCGCGATCATCGCCCACGTCGACCACGGCAAGACCACGCTGGTCGACCGTTTGTTGCAGCAGTCGGGCACCTTGTCCCGGCGCGATCAGGGCGCCGAGCGGGTCATGGACTCCAACGACCAGGAGCGCGAACGCGGCATCACCATCCTCGCCAAAAACACCGCCATCAGCTGGCACGACTACCGCATCAATATCGTCGATACCCCCGGCCACGCCGATTTTGGCGGCGAAGTCGAGCGCGTGCTGTCGATGGTGGACTCGGTCCTGCTGCTGGTGGACGCGGTGGACGGCCCCATGCCGCAAACCCGCTTTGTGACCCAGAAAGCTTTTGAGCAGGGACTCAACCCTATTCTGGTGGTCAATAAGATCGACCGCCCAGGCGCCCGTCCGCACTGGGTCATCGACCAGGTCTTCGATCTGTTCGACCGCCTGGGCGCCACGGATGAGCAGCTGGATTTTCCGATTATCTACGCCTCGGCCCTCAACGGCATTGCCGGCCTCGAGGCCGATCAGCTGGCCGAGGACATGACGCCGCTGTTCGAAATGATTGTCGACCGCGTGCAGCCGCCGGCGGTGGATGCCGACGGCCCGTTCCAGATGCAGATCTCCGCGCTGGATTACTCCAGCTATGTCGGCGTTATCGGCGTGGGCCGCATCACCCGCGGCAGGCTCAAGCCCAACCAGCAGGTGGTGGTGGTCGACCATGAAGGCCAGCGCCGCAAGGCCCGGGTCCTGAACGTGATGGGCTATCTGGGCCTGGAGCGGGTGGATACCGCCGAGGCCAGCGCCGGCGAAATCGTCTGTATCACCGGCATCGACGGCCTGGGTATCTCCGACACCCTGTGCGATCCCGAGCGGGTCGAGGCGCTGCCTCCGCTGACCGTCGACGAGCCCACGGTCAGCATGACCTTCCAGGTCAACGACTCGCCGTTTGCCGGCCGCGACGGCAAATACATCACCTCGCGCAATATTGCGGCGCGCCTCGAGGAAGAGTTGATCCACAACGTCGCACTGCGGGTCGTGCCCGGCGACAGCCCCGACAAGTTCAAGGTCTCCGGGCGCGGCGAGCTGCACCTCTCGGTACTGATCGAATCCATGCGCCGCGAGGGCTACGAGCTGGGCGTGTCGCGGCCCGAGGTCATCCAGAAGGAAATCGACGGCCAGATCTGCGAGCCCTTCGAGCAGGTGGTGATCGATATCGAAGAGCAGCACCAGGGCGCCATCATGGAGGAGCTGGGGCTGCGCAAGGCCGACCTGACCAATATGCAGCCCGACGGCAAGGGCCGGGTCAAGCTGGAATATATGATCCCCTCGCGGGGCCTGATCGGCTTTCGCTCCCACTTTATGACCCTGACTTCGGGCACCGGCATACTCACCAGCATTTTTGACCACTACGGCCCGGTCAAGGTCGGCGATGTCGCCAAGCGCCAGAACGGGGTGCTGGTCTCCATGGTCACCGGCAAGACCCTGGCCTACTCGCTGTTCAATCTGCAGGAGCGCGGACGCCTGTTCCTGGGCCACGGCGACGAGATCTACGAGGGCCAGATCGTCGGTTTGCACTCGCGCAGCAACGACCTGGTGGTCAACCCCACCAAGGGCAAGCAGCTCACCAACATCCGCGCCTCCGGCACCGATGAGGCGCTGATACTGACGCCCCCGGTGCGCCATACCCTGGAGCAGGCGCTGGAGTTCATCGAGGACGACGAACTGGTAGAGGTCACCCCCAAGAGCATCCGCCTGCGCAAGAAGCGGCTCAAGGAGAACGAGCGCAAGCGCGCCGGCTGAGCCGGGGGGCTGGACAAAACCGCCGGGCCGGGCTGCAAATACCCTGGTCGGGCGTGCCAATTCGCCGGCAGGCGGCGTGGGGTGGGCGTTTTCAGCGGCGTGTTCCGCCATTGTCCCGGCGCATTCTCACGCAGTTATAGCCAGCCCACCCCGATGCGCGAATCCCTATGCAGATTTCATCTAATGTGACGTGGCTCACATTCACTTTGATTCTGGCACACTGGGTTTTCGGTAGCCTCTCGCGCGGCAGATTCAAGGATTCAGGATCGGGTGACCTATGGATGTCAGTCATTGCAGTCGTTTGGAGCAGTCCCCTGGGTTGGCTCGGTCAGCCGGCCGCCCCGAAAACCCTCTGGAATTCAGTGCCGCCCGCCGCGCACGACTGACGCTGTGGGCGCTGCTGATCAGCAGCCTCGGCTGCGGCCTGGGCGGCGCTCTGGTACTGAGCAACGGCGAGCCCGGTGACGCTCTGTTTCTGTGGTCGGTGGCGGCCGCCAACAGCGTCGCGCTGCTGATTTCCCGACGCGGCCACGACAGCCGCCGCGCGGCCCGCCTGGTGGCGTTCAGTGCGGCGGCGCTGTTTGTATACCTGGTCTTGTTGAGCGGCTCTGCTGGTCACGGCGGGCTGTGGGCACTGGTGCTGGTGCCCGGGCTGTTCTTCCTGCTGGGCCATCGACCGGGGCTGGCCGTATTTGGCGTGCTGATCGTCGCTGCCGGATGGCTGATGCTGCGCCACGGCCTGCCGGTGCCGCCCGCCAACCCCGCCTACTACGCTGCCAACTGGCTGGGGGTGCTGTTTGTACTGGGCCTGTACTGCTGGCTGCTGGAACTGGACCGCGAGAGCGCCATCGCCCAGTTGCTGCGCTCCCGCCAGGACCTGCACCGGCTGGCCCACACCGACGAACTGACCGGGCTCGCGAACCGCCGCACCATGCGTCAGTGCCTTCACCAGCAGGACCGCCGCCGCAGCGAGGAGCAGGGCAGCTTCGGCCTGATCCTTGCGGATATTGATCACTTCAAGGCGGTCAATGACCAGCACGGCCATGACTGCGGCGATCAGGTGATTGCCGCGGTTGCCCGGGCGCTGACTTCCGCCCTGCGGGAGCATGACACGGTGGCGCGCTGGGGCGGCGAGGAATTCCTGGTGGTGCTGCCCGACGCCAGCCTCGAGGGCGCCATGCAGGTGGCGATCAAACTGCGCGAAGCCATAGCGGACCTGTCGGTCAGTTATCAGGGGCACCGGCTGCAGCCGACCCTTAGCTATGGCGTTGCCAGCTCCCACCAGGGCGGCGATGCCGAATCCTGCCTGAAGCTCGCCGACCAGCGCCTGTACCGCGCCAAGACCAGTGGCCGCAACGCCATCATCGGCGAGGATTGATACCGCAGTCACCAGCCTGTGCTGTGAACTGGCGTATGCTGCGCCTTCGACGTCCGTGTCACAGAGAGTCCCGCGCGTGGATACAGGTTGGCGCTATGAATATCGATATCACCCTTATCTGGCTGGCAGCGCAGGCCTTTGTTATCGCACTGGTATTGTGTATCGCGCTGTTGGTGTTTTTGTACCGCAGCCGCGTTGAACTGCGCGAATACCGCAGGCAGATGCCGACGCTGCTGCAGGGCGTGCCGAATTACCTGCGCCGTGAAAGTCAGCGCAGCCGCGACCTGCTTCGCGAGCGCAGATCTACAATCGGCCGCCAGGACCCCGCCCAGCGCATGCTGGCCGGCATACGCTATCGCTGGCTGAGTGCTGAATATGACGCGTTGCGCGATGCCGGCAATGCGGCTGCTGACGACGCAATTCTCGCCGAGCGTCTGTTGCCGGTGTTGAAGGCCCTGCAAGTCCCGGCAAGTGCTGCGCAAAGCGGGCTGGCAAATGGGCGGGACGGCGCGCAACTGTCCCCCAGCGAGCCGCGGCACGACAATCACCCGTCAGAAACTCAGCAGACTGATAGCCAGCAGATCATAGACGCGCTTGAAATCCGCCTGTCCGCAGCCAATCACCGCATCAGGATGCTGGAGCAGCAGATCGCACTGGACGACGCGCAGGAAGTGCAATTCTTTTATCGCGCGGCGGGCCAGCAGACGGAAAAGCTGCAGGAAGTCCTTGATGAGCATGTGCGCAGTATCGCCGCACTGGCGCCGGATACTGCGACCTACCCTCTGGCGGAGGGGGATAGGCGGGCGCTGGATGAGTCCATAGCCTCCGCGCAAGACAATGTCCGGGAGATGCGCAACAGGCTGCAGGGAATGGAGCTTGCACTTGGCGGTGCCCGGGCGCATGAGAGCGCACCCGCAACGGGGCGGGCGGATGCGCCCAGACTCGCTTCCGATGTACTGCTGGTCAGGCGCGATGGGGACGCCGGCGCCACAGGGCCTGATCATCAACAGTACGACGACGGTGACCGCATTGCGCCGTACCATGCCGAGCTTCAGCGCCTGCAGGCGTCCAACGCGAAGCAGCGCCGCCTGATACTGCAGCTCGATGAGCAGTTGCATAGACTCAGCGCCAGCAACCCTGGATTTCCTGACACGATGAGCCTGATCAGCAGTTTAAAACTGCAGCTGCGCGATTCTGAAATCTGTTCGACCATTCTTGAAAACGAAGCGGCTGCGCTGCGGAACAAGTTGCGCGAAGCCACCGGGGCTCGAAAAAACAGGCTCAACGATGAACTGATGGCTGGCTCGGCTACGCTTTCGGAGAGCGCGTATCGAAAAACGCAAATCATACGCTTTCTACAGGAGCTGATCGCCGCGGGAGATCTGGAAAGCGTTGCATTTGTTATCGCGCGCTTTGCGCAGGCGATGTCGCTGAACATCACCATATATATCCGCGGCGCAGTTGATCAGTACTGGCTGAACCCGGAGCATGTCGTCGAGGAGCAGACGCGCAATCTGCTGAAGCGGGTTCAACAGTCCGGACAGGACCCCTGGTTGCGCGTCAAGGGCGGCACGGTGCTGATACTGAGCCGAAGCCGCTATTTGTTCGCTGACTGGGACGGCGACGATACGCGCCTCAGCGCGGTGCTGGTTGCGCTGCTCTCAGTCGCGGATATGGTGGTTGCCAGGCTGGATGGCCAGAAGCAGAGCGTGCGGCACCGGCAGGCGGTGGAGAAGCGCGTCGCCGAGGCGCGGCGTATTGTGCAGGGCGTGGAGCTGCACCAGCGGCATGTCAGCGAACAGGCGATCGCTGCACTCAACAGCTATCGCGATGAATTAAATGCGCTGCTTGACACCGCGTCCCTGACCGATGCCCGGCGCGTGGCGATGGAAAATATGACCCGGGAGTTCCAGGGGCGGCTTGAGCTGCTGTTCAACAACAGACTTTTCGCCAACCGTAGTTTCGCGCCTTTGATAAGCCTGCTCAGTGATATCGATGAGTAGATTGCTTCGCCGCGCGCAGCGAAAACCTGAGTGCAGGGAGTCATGAAAGCACTGATACAGCGTGTAAATCATGCCAGCGTTGTGGTGGATGGCGAGCAGGTGGGCGCCATTGCCCGGGGTTTGCTGGTATTGCTCGGCGTTGAGCGCGACGACAGCGCGGAGCATGTTGCGCGCCTGGCGCAGCGCCTGCTGGACTACCGGGTGTTTGCCGACGACGCCGGGCGCATGAATCGCTGTCTGCGCGACACTGGCGGCGGCTTGCTGCTGGTGTCCCAGTTCACTCTGGCGGCGGATACCCGCAAGGGCCTGCGGCCCAGCTTTTCCAGCGCCGCAGAGCCTGCGCTGGCCCGCGAACTCTACGAGTTGATGCTGGCGACCCTGCGCGAGAGCCATGCCGGCCCGGTGGCGGCCGGTCGCTTTGGCGCCGACATGCAGGTGGCGCTGGTCAACGACGGCCCGGTCACGTTCTTGCTGACGGTTTAGCGCACGGCCATCCGCGCTGCAATCACAGGGGCATCAGGGCTCCAGCACCACCTTGATGGCGCCGCTGGCCCTGTTCCTGGCAATGGCAAAGGCCTCGGCGGCGGCGTCCAGCGGCAGGCGGTGCGTAATGATGGCGGCGGCCAGGCGCGGGTGCTGGGCCAGCAGCGCGGCGGCCCGGTCGATATCGCGCTGGTCCTTGTCGCGGCTGTACATGGCGGCGGGGATCAGCCGCAGCTCCTTCATGCAGATACCCTGGCCGTTGATCGCCAGCGGTTCCCAGTAGCTGCCCAGCATCAGTATCCGGCCGCCGGGTTTGCAGCGCTCCACCGCCTCGTCCAGGGCCGCCGTGGTACCCGCGGCGTCGATCACCAGTGCGTAGTCACCCCGCTGCTGTTCCTCCAGCCTGGCACCCAGCAGCTCGGCGGCGCGGCGCTGGTGATCGTGGCGCGCCTTGACCGTGACGCGGGCACCCAGGGCCACGGCGATGCCCGCCGCGCACAGACCAATGGCGCCAGCACCCACCACCAGCACTTGCTCACCGGCGCGCAGGTCCGCTAGGCGCAGGCCGTGATAGGCCACGGCGAGGGGTTCGATCAGGCAGGCATCGCCCACCGGAATACCGCTGGCCAGGGGCACGATGGCGCGCTCCGGCACGCGGATCTGTTCCGCCATGCCGCCTTCCATGCCGACGCCCATCACCATGCCGGGGCCGCGCTTGCAGAGGTTGTAGGCGCCGTCATGGCAGAATTCGCAGTGGCCGCAGGGGGCGAGGGGTTCTATCGCCACGGGACGTCCGTCGGGCAGCCAGCCGGCCATTTCGTGGCCCAGGGTCACGCCCAGTTCATAGGGGCCGTCCACCAGGTGCAGGTCCGAGCCGCAGATGCCGGCACCCGCGATCTTGATCAGCACGCCGTCACCGCTGGGGGGCGGGACATCGACGACGTGGACTTGCTTGTGCAGACAGCGGACAGCGCGCATAAAGAATCCTCCGAATCAGGCGCCCATTAGAGCCAGTAAGCGGCGATGAGACCAGCCCCGCTGCGACGGTGGCCTGCGCTGGTCTGCACTTCTGGTCCACAATATGCGCCGGGCCCGCGACCGGCAGCGGGAAGAATGTCGCGGGATAACGCGCAGCGAGGGGGCGGGGTGACGGAGATCTGTTTTGTACTGGTGGAGCCGGGAGTGCCCGAAAATGTCGGTGCCGCCGCCCGCGCCCTGCGCACCATGGGCTTTGACCGGCTGCGCATCGTCAACAGCCAGGCGCACACCGCCAAGCCCGCGCGGATTCTCGCCCACGGTGCGGGCGACGTGCTCGACGCCGCGCAGCATTACCCCGGCCTGGCGCAGGCGCTGGCGGACGTGGATATCAGTATCGCCAGCTCCGCCAAAGCGCGCCTCGACAAGCGCTACGCCGTGCCCGCACGCGAGCTGGGCCCGTTGATTGCTGCCAAGGCCGGGCTGGTGACGCGCGTCGCCGTGGTGTTCGGCTGCGAGAGCAGCGGGCTCAGCAATGCCGATCTGGCGCGCTGTGACCTGCACACTTTTATCCCCCTGGCGCAGCCCTATCCGTCGCTGAACCTCGCCCAGGCGGTGATGCTGTATGCCTGGGAGCTGAGCGGGCTGGCGGCTGCCCCGGCGCCGGAGCGCCCGCTGGCGGCGGGCGAATGGCAGCACTTCCAGCGCCGCGCACTGGCCCGGCTGAAAACCCTGGGCTTCAGCGCCGACAGCAAACTGGCGGGCTGGGCCGGCGAGCGCATGGCGATGCTGGGCGCCGACGACGTGCGGTTTCTGCAATTGTTGCTGGGCGCGCTGGAGCAGGCCGACCGCTGAGCACAGTGTCAGTGGTGGTGGCCGCCGGGGCCGTGGGCGTGGCCGTGGTCCAGCTCCTCCTGGGTGGCGGCGCGAACCTCGACGACCTCCACGTCGAACTGCACCTCCTGGCCCGCCAGCGGATGGTTGAGATCCAGGTCGACACTGAACTTGCCCACCTTGAGTACCACCGCGGTGATGGGGCCGTCCTCGGTGTTGAGGCGCACCACCTTGCCCGGCGTCAGCTTGCCTTCGTGCTTGAGGTATTTGGCGCTGACGCGGCGGGTGACGTCGGCCTGGCGCTGACCAAAGGCCTGCTCGGGTGGCAGCGTAATACTGAAGCTGTCGCCGGCCTCGCGACCTTCGAGGGCCTGTTCCAGCCCGTCCAGCAGGCCGTTGGCACCGTGCAGGTAGGTGGTGGGCTCGCCGTCGTCGCGGGTTGACTCCACGCTCTCGCCACCCGGCTTGCGCAGGGTGTAATGAAAGCGAACCACGGCATTGGGGGCGATCTTCACGGTGTGGACTCCTGGGTAGACGGGTGCTGAAGGGGTAGTGAAAGGACAGTCGGGCAAGGGCGTGATATTAGCGGTTTTGCGCCCGCCACGCACTTGACCTGCACGCCGGGGGAAGGCTTGATAGCGCCTTAAGGGCTGATCGCAGTGAGTAAACCCATGGCTGACATACTGCCGTTTCGCCGGCCCGACAAACCCGACGCCACATCCAGGCCCGCCGGCGGCGACACACTGTGCCGCAACGGGCACCACCGCTGGCTGGTCTGCAAGAACAAGCAGTTTGACGTCAAGCGCGGCCGCCTGATTACGGTGTACCGCTGCCAGCGCTGCGGCAAGGAACGGGTGGAGGCTCATTGATGGCAGGGCGATGCGTACTGACGTGACCAACACCAAACCCTCGCGCCCCTGGTGGCGCCGCCGCCGGTTGTGGTGGCCGCTGCTTGCGCTGCTGATCTTTTTTGCCGCACTGCCCGCGCTGATCCGTCTCGCACTGCCGCCCCTGGCCGAGCGCCAGGGTCTGGGCCAGTTGCAGGTGGCGAATATCGATCTCAACCTGTTCGCCGGTACCGCAGCGGTGGAGGGCCTGGTATTGCAGCGCGGCGGCCGCCAGGTGCTGGCCTTCGAGCGCATCGCGGTGGATATGGACTGGTGGGCCAGTTTGCGCCGTACGGGCTGGCAGGTCGGCCTGCTGAGCCTGCAGGGTGTTGAGCTGCCGGTGCGGGAGCGCGCCGACGGCGTCTGGGAAGCGGTGGTCGAGCTGTCGCCGGACAGCACCGGTACCGGGTCCGATCAGCGGGAGTCAGCGGCGCCGTTGCAGTTTCTAGTGCGCCAGCTGGACCTGCGCGATATCGACATCGAGATAGCCTCCAGTGTGGTCAGCGGGCAGTTCCATATCGCCGACCTGAGCCTCCATGACCTGTCCAACTGGCAGCTGGACCCCGCGGCAATTCAATTGACGGGTTCCTGGCAGGGCGCCGAACTGACGCTGGACGGCCAGCTGATCCTGGCCGGTGAACAGCCCGACGCCGATCTGCAGCTGCGCCTGAACGCCGTGCCCCTGGCCTGGCTCAATCCCCTGCTGGCACCGCAGCACCTGACCCTGGCGGGTGCGCTGTCGTCGGACTTGCACCTGGTATGGAAGGACCAGCGCGCAACAGTCAGCGGCCGCGTGGATCTGGCGGACCTGGCGGTGGATTACGGGAAGCTCGGCGGCACCCTGGCTCAGGGCGGCTGGAAAGGCGAGGTCGAACTCAGTCGCAGGGACGGGCAGTGGCGCCCTGCGTTGCGCGCCTCGATCGACCTGTCAGAACTGGCGCTCAGCAACGCGGGCGAACTGCGGCTGCTCAACCTGGCGAGCGCCAATCTGGCGGGCCTGAGCCTGAGCCAGGACGGCGTTATTGCGCTGACCCGGGCCGAGTTGCGCGGTATAGACGTTGTGGCGGGCGCGACCGCGGATGATCGCCTGATGACCGCCGCGTCGGATATTGCCGGCCTGCGCCTGGTGCCCGGCGAATCACTGAGCGTCGACAGCGCCTCCGTTGATGGCGCTGACTACCTGGTCATCCTGCAGCGCGACGGCGAGCTGGCACTGCGCTCGGTGCTGACCGGCGTGCTGGCCAGCCTGCCCGCAGCGGAGGACAAGGGCGCATCGGGCGACAGTGGCGATGACAGCGAAACAGAAACAGCGGAAGCCAGCCAGCCGTCGGAGCCCTTCGCCATCCGCGTGGGGCAGTTGCGGATCGGCGACGACAGCCGCCTGCGCTGGCGCGATGAGAGCATCATCCCCGCCGTGCGCCTGACCCTGGGTATCGACAGTGCCAGCCTCGGCGAACTGGACAGCAGCAAACCCGCGCAGCTGTCACCGCTGACATTCAAGGGCAGCCTGGGGGCGTTTTCCAGCGTGGAGGTCAGCGGTGAGGTGGCGCCCTTTGCCGAGCCTTTCCAGCTCGCGCTGAAGGGCAGGCTGGAGGCGGTGGAGCTGCCCCAGTTGTCGCCTTATATGGAGCACCTGCTGGGCTACGACCTGGTGGCGGGCCAGTACGATCACCGTTTTACCCTCGACCTGAAAGGCGATGCGCTGACCATGGATAACCGCCTGACGCTGCGCCAGCTGCAGGTGGCCCGGGCGGATATCGATCCTGCCGAGGTGAGCCAGACGCTGCCCATTCCGCTGGATCTGGCGCTGGGCCTGCTGCGCGACCGCAAGGACAATATCAAACTGGAAGTGCCCATCAAGGGCGACCTGAGCAACCCCAGCGTGGGACTGGACGACATCGTGGGCACCGCGCTGGTGGCGGCCCTGCGCACCGGTTCGGTCAGCTACCTGGCGCTGGTGCTGCAACCCTATGGCGCGGTCTATATGGCGGCGGACTATCTCGGCGGCGAGATCGGCAAGCTGCGCCTGGAGCCTCTGACAATGGCGCCGGCGGCCGACAGCTTCAGCGGTGAAAACCTCGCCTATCTGGAAAAGATACAGAAACTGCTGGCGGAGCGGGCAGGCCTGCAGCTCAAGCTGTGCGGCATTGCAGTGCCCGCCGACCTGCCGCCGCCGGAACAAGACACCGTTGCGGCTGAGGCCGGCGAGGTGCCCGCCAGTGCCGCCCCCGCGCCATTGTCCGCCGAGCAGAAAACCGCGTTGCGCGCCCTGGCCCAGGCCCGCAGTCGCGCCGCCAAACAGTATCTGGCCGATGCCGGTGTGCCGGTCAACCGTCTGTTTGAATGCAAGCCGCGCCTGGATCAGGCGCGGGAAGCGGGGGGGATTGATCTGTTGCTGTAGGGCGCTGAGCTGCCGTCAGCCGCGCAGGCGCTGGATCACCTGGTTGAGCAGATCCCGCGAGGAGGCTGTGCCCTCCACCGCCTCCACCACCAGGGCCAGGCCCAGCATGTGCTCGGCGATCACGTCCTTGATGCGCACGCCGCAGGATTCGGCTTCATCGCGCAGGAACAGAAAGGTGCGGGCGCTGATATCGTCGACGATTGCCTGCTGGCCGGCGTTGCGAAACTCGTCGATGCGAACCACGTTGTCGACCTGACTCATGAAAACCTCGGCAGAATTGGGCAGCGCCCAGTCTACGTGTTGCGCGGTGGCGTGAAACTCCGAAGATACCCCTAGCGCTGTAGGTGGTTTCCGTAGCTGCGGTTGGCAAGGGTGGTGCCGCGCCGCCATAATGCGGCGCCTCGGGACGGCCCGCGCGCCACGCCCCGACGGCTCCAGCTGGCGCGGCCGCCATCGGCTCCAGTGCGTTACCAACAGGTTCAACCCGCTTCAGTCACAGGATCATTCATGACCGAGACTCTCGGCAACGACGGTATCGAGCAGCTCCCCATCGGCCAGTTCAGCGAAAAGGCCTACCTCGATTACTCCATGTACGTCATTCTCGACCGCGCCCTGCCGGCCCTGGCCGATGGCTTGAAGCCGGTGCAGCGGCGGATCGTCTACGCCATGAGCGAGTTGGGCCTCAAGGCCGGCGCCAAGTACAAGAAGTCGGCGCGCACCGTCGGCGACGTGATCGGCAAGTTCCACCCCCACGGCGACAGTGCTGCCTACGAGGCCATGGTGCTGATGGCCCAGTCCTTCAGCTACCGCTATCCGCTGGTGGACGGCCAGGGCAACTGGGGCTCGGCGGACGACCCCAAGTCCTTTGCCGCGATGCGCTATACCGAGTCCAAGCTCACGCCCTATGCCGAGTTGCTGCTGTCGGAACTGGGCCAGGGCACGGTGGACTGGGCGCCCAATTTCGACGGCACGATGGACGAGCCGCTGCTGCTGCCGGCGCGGGTACCCAATGTGTTGCTGAACGGCACCACCGGCATCGCCGTGGGCATGGCCACCGATATTCCGCCGCACAATCTGCGCGAAGTGGTGAACGCCTGTATCTACCTGCTGGATGATCCCTACGCCGGCACCCGCGCGCTCTGTGAACATATCCAGGGCCCGGACTTTCCCACCGACGCGGAGCTGATCACGCCCCGCGAAGATATTCTGGCGATGTACGAAACGGGCCGCGGCTCGCTGAAAATGCGCGCGGTATGGCATCTGGAAGACGGCGACATCGTGATCACCGCGCTGCCGCACCAGGTGTCCGGCGCCAAACTTCTGGAGCAGATCGCGCAGCAGATGCAGGCCAAAAAGCTGCCCATGGTGGCCGACCTGCGCGATGAGTCGGATCACGAAAATCCCACCCGGCTGGTGATCATGCCGCGCTCCAGCCGGGTCGATGTCCAGCAGTTGATGAGCCATCTGTTCGCCACCACGGACCTGGAAAAGAGCTACCGGGTCAACCTGAACATGATCGGCACCAACGGCCGGCCACAGGTCAAATCCCTCAAGGAGATTCTCAGCGAATGGCTGGCGTTTCGCACCGAGACCACGCGCCGCCGCCTACAGTTTCGCCTCGACAAGGTGCTGGACCGCCTGCATATCCTCGACGGCCTGCTGATTGCGTTCCTCAATATCGACGAGGTGATTCATATCATCCGCACCGAGGACAAGCCCAAGCCGGTGCTGATGGCGCGCTTTGCGCTCACCGACACCCAGGCCGAAGCGATCCTCGAACTGAAGTTGCGGCACCTGGCCAGACTCGAGGAGATGCGCATCCGCGGCGAGCAGGAAGAACTGCAGGCCGAGCGCGAACGCCTCGAAGCACTGCTGGGCTCCGCCGCCAAACTGAAAAAGCTGATCAAGCAGGAACTGCAGCAGGCCGCCGATGAATTCGGCGACGAGCGCCGTTCACCGCTGGTGGCCCGCGCCGAGGCCCGGGCGTTCAGTGAAGAAGAGCTGCTGACCACCGAGCCGGTGACCGTGGTGTTGTCGGAAAAGGGCTGGATACGCGGCGCCAAGGGCCACGATATCGACCCGACCTCGCTCAGCTACAAATCCGGCGACAGCTTTCAGTTCGCGGTGCGCGGCAAGAGCAATCAGCCGGTCATTGTGCTGGACAGCACCGGCCGCACCTATTCCGTGGCGGCACACAACCTGCCCTCCGCGCGCGGCCAGGGCGAGCCCCTGACCGGGCGCATCAACCCGCCGTCGGGGGCGAGTTTCTGCGGCCTGTTGATGGGTGACGACGATCAGCGCTGCCTGCTGGCCTCGGATGCCGGTTATGGGTTTATCGCCAGGCTCGGCGACCTGCAGGCCAAGAACCGCGGCGGCAAGGCCGCGCTGACCCTGCCCGGCAATGCGCGGGTGTTGCCCCCCGCGCCCATTGCCGACGCCGATGCCACCCAGGTGGTGGCGATCACCAACGACGGCCGCATGCTGGTGTTCCCGCTGGAAGAATTGCCCGCACTGGCGCGCGGCAAGGGCAACAAGATCATCGGCATCAATACGGCCAAGGCCGCCAGCCGCGAAGAGTATATGGTGGGCGTCGCGGTCATTGCCGAGCGCGACGTGTTGCGGGTACATGCCGGCAAGCGCTATCTCAACCTGAAGTTCGCCGAGCTCGAACACTATCGCGGCGAACGCGGCCGCCGCGGCCACAAGCTGCCGCGGGGTTTCCAGAGCGTGGACCGGCTGGAGATCGTTGCAGACTAGCGGCGCCGGCTTCCCGGGCGGCTTCAGGTGAACAGGGGCTGCTCAGCCGTCCAGCTGCTCGCGCAGGCTGGCGGCCTGTCGCCGCAGCACACCGGCGTAGGGCTCCTGCATATTGATCAGCTGCAACAGCGGGCCGGCCTGCTCCGTCTGCATGCGTGTTGCCGCCCAGCTGCAATCGGAGAAGCCTGCGTCGAGACACAGGACCTGCGCCGGTGCGAACTGGTCTGCCAGGGCTGTCAGGGCCTCGATGTCGCGCTGCAGATCGAGGCCGTCGTCATTTGTGGTCGCCGCCTGCGCGACGGTCGTGACTGCGATGCGCGGCTGTTCATCAGCGCACAGCTCTGCGAGCAGCACGGCGCAGCACAGGGCGCGAAACCCGGCGTCATCGCGGCCGCCGTGAAACAGGGCCGACAGGCCGTTGCTGCGGCCGATCACGGGCTGCGCGTCGTACAGTTGGCAAGCGGCCTGCAACCAGCGCAGGCACGATTCAGCCTGGGCGTCCCGGGCGAATTCCAGATGCAGCAGCACATCCGCGTCGCCGGGTGTCGCCGCGCTGTCGGTTGGCCGGGAAGCCCGCGGTTCCTCTGCTGTCGCCGCGTTCATCGTCGCCGCATTCATCGCCACCGGACTCAGGGCGTCCGCGACCGTCGCGACGGGTGGCGCCGGTCTATTGGTCGGGGGACTCGGGGCAGCGGGGCTCCCGGGCGCGTCCCGGAGTGTCTGGTCCGGCGGCGGTTCTGCGATGGCGTCGATCAGGTCCGCCAGTGAATCGCGTCCCGGGTAGCGCTGCGCGGGCCGGGGTCCGGCGTGGCGCAGCCGCAGGCGCAGCGAGATCAGCAGCTGGTCCAGATGGCGCCCCGGCACCACGGTGATGGCATAGGCGAGTGTGGTCAGCAGCAGGGCCAGCAGCAGCAGTTGCAGGCTGAGGTTGCGCATGGCGTCCAGCATCGGGGTCGGGTCGATGGCGATGACCACGCGCCCGCTGCTGCTGTCTTCCCAGGTGATTTCCGCGGCGTAATCCCACTGGTTTTTGGGGTCGAAGGGCTCGCCGGCGGCGGCGACGATGCGCTGGTCCAGGTCGTAGACAATGCCGCTGCTGATCAGCGGTTGCTGGGTCCAGCGCGCCAGCATGGCCTGCAGGCTCACCAGATCCTGCTGCAACAGCGGCACCGCCGCGTTGCGCGCCAGCTGTGCTGCCAGCACCTGCCCAAAGCTGTCGGCCTGGTCGTGGAGCAGTTCGCGGTAGGCGCGATGCCCCGCACTGATCAGCAGCAGCGAAGTCAGCAGGCAGATGGCGGCGGCAAAGCAGGCAGCCTTGACGGCCAGCGGCAGATTGAGCAGGCGTTGCAGCATGGTTCCCCCGGGTGATGGCCCGGCGCGGCGGGCGGCGGCAGTATAGCAACGGGATTGTCATCTGCTGCAGTGCTGTTGCTGCAGACTGCTCTGGCACTTTTGCCGGGCTCCCCTAGAATAGTGCGCCTCAACGCTGGGAGTCGTCCGTGAAAGAAATTCTTTTGATCAATGTCTCCGGTCCGGACAAGCCCGGCCTGACCTCGTCGCTGACCTCGATGCTGGCCAGCCACAGCGTCAACGTACTGGATATCGGCCAGGCGGTCATACATGACACGCTGTCGCTGGGCCTGCTGGTCGAAGTGCCGGCAGCGGCGCAGAGCGCGATGATCCTCAAGGACATTCTCTACCGCACCCACGAGTTGGGCCTGCAGGTGCGCTTCCAGCCCATCTCGGAGAGCAGCTACAGTCTTTGGGTGGCGGGACAGGGCAAGCCGCGCCATATCGTGACGCTGCTGGCGCGCAAGATCACCGCCGAGCATATCGCCCGGGTCACGGAGATCGTCTCGGGGCAGGGGCTTAATATCGACCGCATCGAACGCCTGTCGGGGCGCATTCCGCTGGACGACCGGGCGCAGCAGCTGACCAAGGCGTGCGTGGAACTGTCGATGCGTGGCTCGCTCAGCGATGCGCAGGCATTCCGGCGCCAGTTTCTCGAGGTGGCCAGTGACCTGGGCATCGATATCGCCTACCAGGAAGACACCATGTTCCGCCGCAACCGGCGCCTGGTGTGCTTCGACATGGACTCGACCCTGATCGATGCGGAAGTGATCGACGAACTGGCCAAGGCTGCGGGCGTGGGCGAGCAGGTGGCGGCCATCACTGAGCGGGCTATGCGCGGCGAGCTGGATTTTACCGCGAGCTTCAAGGCGCGGGTGGCCCTGCTCAAGGGCTTGCCGGAAACCGTGCTGGCCGACATAGCCGAGGGGCTGGCCATCACCGAGGGCGCGGAAACCCTGATTCGCATGCTCAAGAAGCTGGGCTACAAGACTGCCATTCTGTCCGGCGGTTTCCAGTACTTTGGCGAGCATGTGCAGCGCCGCCTGGGGATCGACTACGTGTACGCCAACAGCCTGGAAATCGTCGACGGCAAGGTTACCGGGGAAGTCCGCGACACCGTTATCGACGGTCAGCGCAAGGCGGCGCTGCTGCGGGAGCTGGCCGAGCGGGAGGGGATTTCCCTGGAGCAGGTTATCGCGGTGGGCGACGGCGCCAACGACCTGCCCATGCTCAGCATTGCGGGCCTGGGCGTGGCGTTTCGCGCCAAGCCCATCGTGCGCAATTCGGCACAGCACGCGATTAACAATGTGGGCCTGGACAGTATTCTCTATCTGCTGGGCATCGCCGA
Source organism: Spongiibacteraceae bacterium (assembly GCA_034004805.1). Taxonomy (GTDB): domain Bacteria; phylum Pseudomonadota; class Gammaproteobacteria; order Pseudomonadales; family CAMLJR01; genus JAVEVZ01. The sequence continues at coordinate 23,858 of JAVEVZ010000001.1, forward strand.
CCGCCACAGCGAATAACGCCTGACCTGAGGCGCGGTACCGGTGCGGGCTCAGGCGATATCGGTGAACTCGTAGCTCATCTCGTGTACCGGCGCCTGCAGGTAGTTGCCCTGGATGTAGTCAACGCCGAACTGCCACAGGGTGGCCATTGCCGCTGCGTTCTCGACATGGGAAATAATGGCCTTGACGCTGTGCTCCGCAATGGCGGCCACCAGCGCTTTGAGTCGGGCGGCATCGCCGCCGGGCTGCAGGCACTCCGCGGTAAAGCTGCCGTCGATCTTTGCAAAGTCCACCGTGAGCTGCTTGAGCAGTTTGGCGGGGTCCTGGCCACGGCCGAAGCGGTTGATCGCCAGGCGACAGCCGAGATCGCGCAGGCCCTTGCCGAACTGTCTCGCCGGCTTCAGGTAGCTGACCAGATCGTCCTCGGTGAACTGCAGGATCAACGCGTCGGCGGGCAGGCCGGCGGCCTTGAGAGCCACCGCGAGCCACGGCAGCAGGGTGTCGTCCTGCATGGCGTTGGGCGTCAGGTTGATAAACAGCCGGGTGTCGTTGTCTTTGGCCCGGTGCGCCGCCAGCAGCTTGGTGGCCTCCAGGATTACCCAGCGGTCCAGGCGGGTGTTGCCAGGGTCCCTGGCGAGTTCCTGCAGCAGCTGGGTGGGCACGCTCTCCTCGCCGTTTTCGTCGCGCATGCGCAGCCGCACCTCGTAGTGCTCGCCACTGGCGCCGCGCAGACTGATGATGGGTTGGAATACGAGGACAAAACGCTGGTCCTCCAGCGCGTCGTCGAGGGCCTTGTTGATATCGCCGCCCAGTGAGAGCGTGCGTTTTTCGCGGGCTGGCGTATACAGTGCGGCACCGCTGGTGGCGTCCTCGCGGAGCTCTTCAGCGCAGGTATAGCCACAGTCCAGCAGCCTGTCCGGGTCATCGCCGGTCTGGGCGTCCAGCGGCACGACGCCAATGGCCACGGTGACCTGTATCGACTGTCCGTTCAGCTCGACGATATGCTCTTCGATTTTCTGCGCCAGCATCTCCGCGGTGGCCAGCGCCTGTTCAGGGCTTGCGTCGCGGAGCAGGGCGCCGATGGCGTCGTCGCCACAGGCCGCCGTGTGGTGGCCCTCGCCCAGTATGTCGGCACTGAAGGCGACCAGGTCCGCCATCAGCGCGCGCCAGCCGCTCAAACCCAGCCGACGGCGTTGCGCGACAAAATCGTTAATCCCGATATACAGCAGCGCACTACCGGTGGCGCCGCTGCTGGCCTGGCGCGCGGCGCTGGTCAGTTGCTGCAGAAAGAAACTGCTGGTCTGGGCGTGGCTGTCATCGCCGCTGACGGGTGCGTTTACTGCGGCCTCGTCGCGCACCAGCAGCTGTACGCAGCTTTCGCCTTCATAGCTCGCGCTGCTCAATAGCATCATGGCCTGGAATTCCGCGGCCCCGCCTGCAAGGCCGGTGAAGTCCAGCTGATTTTCCTGGTCGCTGTCCTGTTGTGCTTTGAGCATGGCCTTGAGGCGGTCGTGATCGCGCTCGGCGATCAGGTCGACGATCGGCATGCAGTCCAGGTCATCGCTATCGGCAAAGCCGAAGCGCTGGGCGAACAGGGTGTTGGCATTGATTACCATGCCGTCGGAAATATAGGCGATTGCATCGCTGGATTCGGACAGCAGCAGGGCGCTGCGCTGTTCCGCCTCCTCCAGCTGCCGGATGGTGGCGTCGAGGCGCCGCTGCAGCCGGCGTCCGGCAATTTCACGCAGGGCGGCATGGATCAGTCGCGGGTGGTCTTCACTGCCGATCACGTCGCGGGCACCGCCGGCAAACAGGGGCGCGGGATCGGCATCGCTGATGGCGATGACCGGCAGTTCGGGGCAGCGCTCCTGCAGGGCCTTGAGGGTGGCCGGTGGCTGCAGTTCGGGATGGTGGTCGTTGACGATTACCAGATCCCACTCATGGGGCTTGGCCAGATGCCCGTCCAGCTCTTCAGCGCTGCCGACACGCTGCGCACGCGCCACATGGCCGGCGTTGCGAAACAGGCTGATCAGGGCTTCGGTTTCATTGTCCGAGCCGTTGATGAGCAATAGTCTGGTTGTGCTGCGCTTGGCCATCTGCCGCGGGCTGTCTCGTGGTTGAATTAAAGGATGTCCCAGATGGCGTCGAAATCATCGCCGTTGGACGGTTCGGATCGGGCGCTGGGAATGCTTGCGAGCCGGCGGAATTCAAACTGGCTGTAGCTGCCGGTGCCGGCGATTTTGCGCGTTAATTGTACACGCGTTTCCGATCCGCGCTGCACCAGGTCGATTTTCTGACCCTCCCGGAAGCCGACGTGCGGCGTGATCAGGGTGGTGGGCTTGCACAGCAGTTTGACCTCGGGCAGCACCAGCACCCGATGCATCTCGCCGACCTCGCCACTGCGTTGCACCACCCGCGCGCCATACGGGACGGCGCTGGGGCTCAGCAGTTCCACGCCGATATCGACGCTCTCGCCATCCAGCCGGCGCACCCAGCGGATCACCGCGATGCACCAGGCGGTGTGGTGGGGCTCGCGCAGACCGATGATCTCCCCGGTGCGCAGCGCGGCGGGTCGGCTGGGCGGCCAGCGCAGCCGGTAGCCGCCGGGGCTGGCATTGACCGAGGTGACCGGAAAGCGCACGAACTTGGGTTTGTCTGCGTCGCTCCTGGCGGGCTCGTGGGTGCGCACATGGTAGTCGATGGATTCGATGGATACCCGGGCCAGGCCGTAGTTGGGCTGGTAGGGGCTGTCCCACACATCCTTCTTGAGGGTTTCCTGTACGGGCTTACTGCGCAGGAACGGGTTTTCTTTTTCGACGATAAAAGGGCTGTCGTGATCGTTGCCGGTGAGCTTGCCGAAATCGATTTCACCGCCGATGAAGTGGTGGGCAGTACTGAGGCCCAGCGCGAGGTCCAGCGCCTCCGTCGACTCCAGGCGCATGAATATGCGTTTGCTGACCTGGCTCCAGGCCAGCACCAGGTGCGCCCGCAGGTTTCCACTGACGCTGGGGTGCTGCTGCTGTTTGACGTAGTTGGCCAGGGTCCGGGTATCGAGGAAGCGCCAGCTGGCCCCTTGGGGCGCGGTCAGCAGCTGCTGATAACTGGGGGGACGATCGGCGTCGGCATCGAAGGCGAACAGCGCGCCGGGCGCCGGCGTCTCGCTGAGGACCGCCAGGCCGCTCCATTCCCCCAGCTCCTGGTAGACCGCACTCATATCCGACTGGCGCAACTGGTTGGTTTTGGCCGCACCCATCAACAGCAGGCGCAGATAGGCCGCGGTGGGACTGTCCGCGCGATCGAGCCTGTCTTCGACCCGCAGCTGCGCGATGCCGTGCTGGTTCGCCAGCTGATAGAGCTGATGGGCATCGCGCCAGAAGCCCGGCGGCGCGGGCTGGTAGAGCTGGCTGTAGCGCAGCAGGTTGACGCCATCCACGGACAGCGCCCGCTGCAGACAGGCGGCCAGCAGCGGCCCGCGGCGGTCATTGCCGCTGTCCAGCGCGGTGCCGGCCAGGGTGTAGCCCGCGGCGAGATTGTCGAGCAGAACGCCGCATAACCGCGCCGCGCGCCAGGATGGCTCCGGCAGGATAATCGGCTGGTTCAGGTAGTGGCGCTTGAGCTGTCCCGTTACGTCGAGTATTACCGGGCGCAGCAGTTCGAGCAGTGCGATCCGGGTTTCGGCGCCCAGCCGCACCCGGTTGAGCTCGCTCCCGGCCTGCAGCAGCGCCTTGGCGCACTGGCCCAGATTGGCGCGGGGCAGCTGGTCGAGCCAGTGCGCCAGAGCCGCGGGATCGGCGCGAAATGCGCTGGGCGCATCCAGATCCTGACTGGGGAGACGGATTTTCACGGACTCGCTAAGGCTCATCAAATGCTCGTGACAGCTGCGTGGTGACTGTTGCCGGACAGTCCTGAGTGTAGCGCCAACTTACTGAATCCTATCCATATATAAAACCCGCCCATCAACTTTAGCCGGGTATCGGGGTCTTGGCCGGGGCCAGCGGCTCCTCGCGCACCAGGCGGGGCATCAGGTAGCCGGGCAGGCGTGCGCGAAGCTGTGCCATCAGCGCCACGGCGCGCTGTTCCGATACCTCGAAATGGGCCGCGCCACGCACGCGGTCGAGTAGATGAAGGTAGTAGGGAAGCACGCCGTGGGCAAACAGCGCCTCACTGAGCGTGATCAGGGTCTCGCTGTTGTCGTTGACCTCGGCCAGCAGCACCGCCTGGTTGAGCAGTGGCACGCCGGCATCCCGCAGCCGCCGGCAGGCCTCGCCGACCTGGGCGTCCAGTTCCCGGGGGTGGTTGATATGCAGCACCATGACCGGCTGCAGGCGGCTGCCGGTCAGCCAGGCCAGGCAGCTGTCGTCGATCCGGTCGGGGATGACAACCGGCAGCCGGGTGTGCACCCGCAGGCGCTGGACATGGGGGATGGCGGCCAGGGCCGTCACCAGCCACTCGAGCTGGCGGTCCGGGGCCGCGAGCGGATCGCCGCCGCTGAGTATCACCTCGCTGATACTCGCGTCCCCGGCGATGTACGCCAGCGCCCGCTGCCAGTCGCGCCGTCCGGGATTGTTGGCCTCGTAGGGAAAAGCGCGGCGAAAACAGTAGCGGCAGTTGATGGCGCAGGCGCCGCTGACAATCAGCAGCACCCGGCCGTGGTATTTGTGTATCAGTCCCGGCGCGGGGTTGGCGTCGGCTTCCGCCAGCGGGTCGTCGCTGTAGCCGTCCGGACTGGTCAGCTCCAGGCCCAGCGGGAGGACCTGGCGCAGCAGCGGGTCTGCCCAGTTGCCCGGCTCAATCCGCGACAGATAGGCCTCCGGCACCCGCAGCGCGAAGTCCCGGCTGGCGGCCAGGCTCGCGGGCAGTTCTGCCGGGTCCAGGCCCAGGCGCCGGAACAGCACGGCGGGCTCGGTAATGGCGTCGCGCAATTGCGCCTGCCAGGACTGCGCCTGCCCAAGCGGCAAACTAATCGGTATCATAGGCGGCTTTTCAGACCCCAGTCAGTGAGACAACCATGGCGACGTATTCTACCAACGAATTCCGCTCCGGCCTGAAGGTGATGCTGGACGGCGATCCCTGCAACATCCTGGAGAACGAATTCGTCAAGCCCGGCAAGGGCCAGGCCTTCAACCGCGTGCGCCTGCGCAACCTCAAGACCGGCCGGGTGTGGGAGCGCACCTTCAAGTCGGGGGAGAGCCTGGAGGGCGCGGACGTCATGGACCGCGAAATGCAGTACCTGTACAACGACGGCGCCGACTTCCACTTTATGGAGCCGGAAAATTTCGAGCAGTACCAGGCCAGCGCGGAACTCGTCGGCGACGCGGCCAGCTGGCTGAAGGAGCAGGACAACTGCACCGTGACCCTCTACAACGGCGTGCCGCTGGCGGTGACCCCCGCCAACTTTGTGGAGCTGGAAATCGTTGAAACCGACCCCGGTATGCGCGGCGACACCGCCCAGGGCGGCTCCAAGCCCGCCAAGCTGGTCACCGGCGCGGTGGTCAAGGTGCCGCTGTTTCTGTCGGAAGGCGAGGTGATCCGCGTCGATACCCGCACCGGCGAATACGTCAGCCGCGCGCGGGACTGACCCTGGACTGGCGCCCCACTGCGGAGCTTGCGGTACTGCGCCGCCGCGCCGAGGCGCTGGCGGCAGTCCGCCGCTTCTTTGCCGAGCGCGATGTGCTCGAAGTCGAAACGCCCTGCCTGGCCGACTGCCCGGTCACCGACCCGAATATCGAGGCCTATGCCTGCGCGGACGGCTACCTGCAGACCTCCCCTGAATACGCCATGAAACGCCTGCTGGCCGCCGGCAGCGGGCCCATCTGGCAGCTCGCCCGGGTATTTCGCCAGGGCGAGCGCGGTGCGCGTCACAACCCCGAGTTCTCGCTGCTGGAGTGGTACCGGCCGGACTTTGCCTTGCAGCAGCTGATCGCCGAGGTCGCAGACCTGGTGCGCTATCTGCTGGGTTGCCTGCGCGGCGCGTCGCCGGCAGCGGCGCTGCCGTTGCAGGTGGTCAGCTACCGCGAGATTTTTGGCGACGCGCTGGGGCTTGATCCGCATCGGGCCACGGCGGCCCGGCTCGAAGCCGTCGCGCGCAGTCATATCGACATCCAGATGCACAGCGACGACCCCGACGACTGGCGCGACCTGTTGATGAGCCATGTGGTCGAGCCCGCGTTGCCCGTCGATGAACTGGTCGCCGTGTGCGACTACCCGGCCAGCCAGGCGGCGCTCGCGCAGGTGGTTCGGGACGCCACCGGGGCGGAGGTCGCGGCGCGCTTTGAGCTGTACTACCGGGGCATGGAGCTGGCCAATGGCTACCACGAGTGCCGCGATCCACAGGCCCTTCGGCGGCGTTTTGAGCGGGATCTCGGCAAGCGCGCGGCGCGCGGCCAGAGCCTGCCACCGATCGATGAACAACTGCTGGCCTCCACCCCGTTTATGCCCGACAGCTGCGGCGTGGCGCTGGGCTTCGACCGGCTGCTGATGCTGGTGCTGGACCTGCCTCGCATCGACGACGTGATTCCCTTTCCGCGCTGATCCGCCGGCGCGACTCCCTCCTGTCCGGGGAACCTTCCTCCACAGCCGCCGTAGGTCAAGCAGAGCCTTTATTGGCATGTATCACAAACGGTAGTGAGGTGAGTTATGGCGCACAAATCCGAAGACCAGGAAGTGTGGGACCTTATCAAGGACGCCCAGGTCGGGATGCTGATAACCCGCGACGGGCGCAGCCTGCGCGCGCGTCCCATGCAGCTGGTGCAGAAGAACTACGAGGGCAAGATCTGGTTTTTTACCCGGGTCGCCTCGGAAAAAGTGCTGGAGGCGCTGGGGGAAGACGTCGTGTGCCTGACTTTCTCTGAACCCAGGCACAATACCTATGTTTCCCTGTCCGGCGTTGCCCGCCTGTCCTATGACCGCAAACTGATGGACGGGCTGTGGAACTCCTTTACCAATGCCTGGTTTCCCGAGGGAGTGGAGTCGCCCGATGTCGCCTTGCTGGAAATCGAGGTGTACCAGGGGGAGTACTGGAAACCGGACGAGAACAAAATTCTCCGCGCCTATGAGCTGGCCAAGGCCAACTACAGGCACCAGCTGCCCGACATAGGCAAGAATCAGAAATTCGATCGCCACTGACCACCGCCGGCAGCGGCACGCACCGCTGCCGGTGCTTTTCTGCAACCTGTCAGTCCCACCGTTGCCGGTGCCGGTCGCCGGCCCGCGCCCGACTGTCGCGCCAATTGCTGCTAGACTTTCCGCCAGTTTATCGCGCACAGGCCGCTCACTATGGACTGGTTGGACCAGCATATTCTGTATTGGCATTGGATCATTCTGGGTCTGGTGCTGTGCGCGGCCGAAATCTTCGTGCCGACATTTTTCATACTGTGGTTCGGCATCAGCGCGGTGGTGGTGGGACTGGTCACCTGGGCCGTGCCGCTGACCTTTACCTGGCAGCTGGCGGCCTGGATCAGCCTGACGATTGTTGATCTGTTGATCTGGCAGCGCTATGTCAGTCCGCGCATTCGCGACAAGACCCGCTCCGGCATGGCGCTGGAAGCCATGCTGGGCCAGGAGGCTACCGTGCTGGAGCACAGGCCTGAACAGCAGCGCGGCCGCCTGCGATTTGCGGCGCCTCTGCTGGGCAGCGACGAGTGGACCTATATCTGCACCCAGGAAACCCGCGCCGGTGACCGGGTTCGCGTCACGGGTTTTTCCGGCAATACCCTGATTGTTGAAAAGCGCTGAGTCACCGGGCGCACACACCGAGGAAGACTGTCAATGGAAGGCCTGGCCATCGTCGCAACCTTCGCGGTACTGGTTGCCGTTACCATCGGGATGGGGGTAAGAATTGTTCCCCAGGGTTCAAAACATATTGTGCAGCGCCTGGGTAAATACCACGGAACGCTCAATCCCGGCCTCAATATCATCATTCCCTATGTCGACACGGTGCCCTACCAGGTCACCACCAAGGACATCGTGCTGGATATCCCCTCACAGGACGTGATTACCGAGGACAACGCGGTGATCATTGCCAACGCGGTGGCCTACATCAATATTGTCTCGCCGGAAAAAGCCGTCTACGGCGTCGAGGACTACATCGTCGCAATCCGCAACCTGGTGCAGACCGCGCTGCGCTCCATCATCGGCGAGATGAGTCTCGACGCGGCCCTGTCCTCCCGCGATCAGATCAAGGCCAAGCTCAAGGCCGCGATCTCCGACGATATTTCCGACTGGGGCATTACCCTCAAGACCGTGGAAATTCAGGACATCAACCCGTCGCCCACCATGCAGCGCGCCATGGAAGAGCAGGCCGCCGCCGAGCGCTTGCGCCGGGCGGCCGTGACCAAGGCCGAGGGCGACAAGCAGGCCGCCATCCTAGAGGCCGAGGGCCGGCTCGAGGCATCAAAGCGGGATGCCCAGGCCCAGGTCGTGCTGGCGCGCGCCAGCCGCGAAGCGATACAGCAGATATCCGAGGGCATCCGCGGCGAAGAACTGCCCGCGATGTTCCTGTTGGGCGAGCGCTATGTGGATGCCATGAAGGATGTGGCCCTGTCGGCCAACACCAAGACGCTGATATTCCCCGCCGACCTGCCCGAGGCGGTCAAGGGCATACTCAGCAAATAGCCAATCGCGACGATAGGACGATAGACAGGAGCCGCCAGACAGTGCGGGAGAATGCAGGGGCAGCGCTCAGTATCGCCCGGCGCGCTTGCGGCCGGTCTGCGTGCTCCGGCGCGGCCCGAGTAACCGGGACCGGCTGGCCTTGTCGCTCCCCCTGCCGTTGTCGCAGCTTTTGCCATCGCAGCCCTCGACGGCGGCTGAAGTGTGTCCCGGCGCTGGCGCCGCGAAGGTTTTCCGCTTCCGGCCCCCGCCTTGCGGTTCTCCGCCCGGCGCGCCAAGTCGCGTCAATAATTCCCGCTCGCGATACAGTTGACGGTAGCGGCGCATGGCCGCCGGGTTGTGCGCCAGAAACAGCGCCACCCTCAGCCACTCGTCATCCGCAAGTTCGTCATCGACCAGTGCCTGTATTGCTAAATCGTCCACTTTGAGCGAACACATAGGCAGTTCCACAACCCGCGATTTATTACTGTCAGCTATCAGAATCTGTGACCGCGTGGTCAGTTCGGCGCTAACAAAGGCGTTGGTATAACAATGCAGCACGGTCGCGTTTTGTTCCCTGATTGCTGCCTTGCGGTAGCGGGAACCGCAACGCCGCCACTGCGTTAGTTCAGCCGACACGGTAAATTAAAGGAGAATCGCGATGTTATATTGGGCGCTGGTCTTTCTGGTCGTGGCCTTGATTGCAGGGGTGCTGGGTTTCGGTGGCATAGCGGCGGCTTCCGCGGGCATAGCAAAGATACTGTTCTTTCTGTTCTTTGTTCTGTTTGTTATTGCCGCGATTATGCATGCACTGCGCGGTAAATCCCCTCCCATGTGACCGCCGCCGGTTCGTGGTCGTCGGTCGCCGGCTGCCCTGGCGCTCGCTTTTGCAGGCGTCGGGGTATTACAGTTGCGCTGGTGACTGGATGTGTGACCAGGAAGGCATTCGCGGCCGACGCGACCGACCCGGTCTGCCAGCCTGGCATGCCGCCAGTCTGGTCTTAAGGGATGACCATGAACGGCGTATTTATCCGCAACTACGTATTCTTCGGCGTTATGCTGCTGTGCTGTGTTGGCACGCTGGGCTATTTTCTGGTGTCCGGCAACAATGAACTGCAGCGCAACGCCGCGCTTGTAAACCGTACCCATGCAACGATTGCCGAGGTCGAAAAGGTCGCGGGCCTGGTCGAAGGCATGGTGGCGGCGGAGCGCGGTTACATCATCTCCGCGCAGGAGAGTTCCCTCAAAGTCTATGAGGCCAAGAAGGCCAGCGTCTCCGAGAGCATCGCGGTGCTCAGCGAGCTGACCGCGGACAGTCAGGCGCAGCGCAGCCGACTGGACGAACTGAGAAATTATTTCGTGCGCCTGAGCAGCGAGCTCGAAGCCCGCAGCGCCGCGGTGCAGCCCGGCCTTCCCTACCTGCCGCTGGACGGCGTGGAGACCATCAACGGTATCCGCGACAACATTACCCGCATCTCCGGCGCCATGCTGGGCGAAGCCCGTGAGTCACTGCGCACCCGCGCCGTGGCACTGGAATGGCAGCGGGCCCGCTACCTCGATGCGCTGCTGATCGGCATTATTGCAGGTACGGCGCTACTGCTGATCCTGAATGGCTTCCTGCTCAGAGCGCAGCAGAAGCGCAGCTCTGTCGAAGCCAGCCTGAAGGATGCCGAAACGCGGTTCGCGCTGGCGATTGAAGGCACTCAGGACGGCATCTTCGACTGGGATATCACTACCAACCAGGTGTTTTATTCGCGTCGTTTTTACCAGATGCTGGGGTATGAGAAGGACGCGTTTTACGGAACTATCAAGGACCTCACCGACGCGGTACACCCCGACGACGTAGAGCGGGTGTGGTCCACGATAGAGCGGTATCTGGAAGGGGAGACCGCTGAATACGCCCAGGATTTCCGCATGCGACACAGTTCGGGGCGCTGGGTGTGGGTGCAGTCGCGCGGCAAGGCGATTTTTGATCACAACGGCAGGCCTGTGCGCATGGTGGGCGCCCACAGCGACATCTCTGAAACGATCCGTACCCAGGAGCGCCTGCTGGGAGAGAAGCAGCGCGCCGAGGAGTACAGTCAGGCAAAAACCGAGTTCCTTGCGCACATGAGCCACGAAATACGTACCCCGTTGACGGCCATCAGCGGAATCGCCGAGATACTCAACAAAAAGATATCGGAGATTGACCCGCGCCATCATCGCCTGCTGTCCACTCTGCTGACCAGTTCCACGTCCCTTAAGGACCTGGTCAACGATGTGCTGGACTTCTCCAAGATTGAAAGTGGTGATATCGAACTGAGTGAAGAGATGTTCCGGCTGGATATCATGCTGGAGGAAGTGGTCAGCATGATGGCGCTCAAGGCCAACGAGAAAGGGATTAATTTTCTCTGTGACTTCAAGGTCGCCGCAGGCAGGGAACTGCTGGGCGATCGAGGCCGTATCCGCCAGATCGTGGTCAATCTGATCGGCAACGCCATCAAGTTTACCGACAGCGGCGGCGTCTCGGTTCACGTCGATATTGAAGAGCGCGACCAGCAGACGTTTTTGCGCGCGGACGTAACAGACACCGGTATTGGAATTGCCGCTGAAGATTTCGATCTGGTTTTTGAGCGTTTCAAGCAGGCCGACTCATCCGTGTCGCGCCGCTATGGCGGCACAGGCCTGGGGTTGTCGATCTCACGCAACCTGGCGCGCATTATGGGCGGGGACATCTTCGTCAGCAGCACCCTGGGGGTCGGATCCACATTCTCGCTGGTGTTGCCCGCGCATCTCATGCCGGTCGAGGATGCGCGCGATACCTCTGATCAGGTGGTGGAAGCACTGAGTGGCCAGATCCGGCAGACCCTGTCCAGATGGACCCCCGAGCGCGGCCGTATTCTGGTGGTGGATGATTATGAGGGCAATATTGTGGTGCTCGGCTGTCTGCTGGATGAGCTGGGGGCCGATTACGATGTTGCGCGCTCCGGCGTTGAAGCGCTGAAAAAATGGCAGGAGGCGCCATACCGCCTGATCCTGATGGATATCCAGATGCCCGAGATGGATGGCTACACCACCGTGGCGGAGATCCGTCGCGAGGAGGCGATGAGCGGGCGTCCGCGTACGGCGATTGTAGGCATGACGGCCCATGCTCTGGCCGGTGACGGTGAGCGCTGTCTGGAGGTGGGCATGGATGACTACCTGCCGAAGCCATTGGTTGAGGCGGACTTTAAGCGGGTGCTGTTGCGGCTGCTGGTGGAAAATTAGGTCAGCTCTGGAGACCTGCTGCGCTGGATATCTGAGGCGTAGCGGTGCGCGGAATGTGCATTGATACCCTGATAAATCCCGCCTCCTGCGCGCCGCGTCGCCTGTCTTCCCCCGCTATTTTTTTCAGAGGTTCCCAGGGTCCTGAAAAGGCGGCTGGATATTTCTGGAACTGTTAGAGACCTGTTCCGTCAGTGGCATTGAAGCAGATGGGACTTGGAGTAGATCATGAGCAATAGAGCACTGCTGACGATGCTCGCGATTCTTGTGGTAGGTACCCTGACAGTCATTGGCGTTCTGGTCCGCAGTGATCGGGCATGGGAGCTGGCCGATAGCGAGAGCCGGGAGGTGGCGGCAGAAGCGCTAACCACCGCGCAAGCGCCGCTTGCCGCGCCCGGCGAGTCTGCCGCCGGCCATTAAGGCCGTGAAAAAAACCAGGCCGTGAAAAAAACCGAGCCGTGGAAAAACCACGCGGATGGCGCGACCACTTCAACCTCTCATTGCCTTCCGCATTGCTGTGCGCTTCTCTGCGGCCCATGCTGTTGCAGCGCTATGCGCGGGCATTGGTCATGCCTGCCGCACTGCGATTGGCGGCCCGTTGATGCAGGCCGGCGAGCGTTGCCGTGGAGATCGATACCTGCGCTGTGTTCATGGCTGCATGCAGACTCTCCCTGGCTCTGGACAAACGCGAGCGCACCGTGCCGACAGGAATCGCCAGCAGCTCAGAGACCTCCGCGTAGCGCATGCCGTTGATGCCGATCAGAGTCAGGATTTCGCGGTGGTCGGCACTCAGTCTCTGCATGGCGGCCAGTGCGTTAGCCAGCTCCGCGCTGGGCTCTTGATCCGGTTCAGAGATCTCCCGCGCGATATACCAATCCGGGTCGTACTGGGTCTCATAGCGCGCCTTCTTGCGGTAGTTAGAGACGAACTGGTTGAACATGATCTTGGCCGTCCAGCTGAAGAGGCTGGAGTCCGCCTGGAACTGCTGGCGTTTCTCTATGGCCTTGAGCAGCGTGTTCTGCAGCAGGTCGTCAGCGTCACTGGCATTCCGCGTCAGCTTGTGCGCGAAGCGCTGCAGCTTCTTGCTTTCATCAATCAGATCGCTATCCGTAAACATGGCGTCTTCTCCGTTGTCGTTTGGCATCAGACTACGGAGGAGCCGTAACAGGGGCTTGTCGCTACTGTAACGGTATTGAAAATCTTTGTTTCAAATTTGTAACAGCCGCTATATATTCTGTCCGCTCAAGGGGTGGGAATTGATCATCGTGGAGCGGGCACCGTGCCGAAAGGACTGATACTGAGCATCGAAGATGACGAGGGGCTTCAAGTCGTTCTCCAGCACTCCCTGGAAGAAGAAGGGTACCGCGTGCTGTGCGCCGGTACCGTGGAGGCCGCCCTTGAAAACGTCAATCGCGCAAACCTCAGCGCCATACTTCTGGATCTGACGCTGCCCGACGGCGAGGGGTTGGACCTTATTCCGATGATCCGGGCCAGGACCAGGGCCGCGATTATTGTGGTGTCCGGCAAGGACAGCGCCACCGAGAAGGTGGTGTGTCTGGAAATGGGCGCGGACGACTATATGACCAAGCCGTTCGAGATGCGCGAACTGCTGGCGCGCATCAAGGCCGTTCTGCGGCGCGCGGGCCCGTCCGCGATGCCCGAAATGGACCCGGCCAACGATCTCAGATCCGCGGTGCGATTGGCCTTTGCCGGCGGCTGGAGCCTGGATCGGTCACAGTTCCAGTTGTTCGACCGGGACGGGCGCTCCGCTGGCCTGACTACCGGGGAGTTTCGGCTGCTCGATTCGCTGGTGACCGCACCCAATCGCGCCTTGAGTCGCGAGTACCTTCACGAGGTCACCCGCGACGGCCAGTACGATATTTACGACCGCGCCATCGATATTCAAATTGCCCGATTGCGCCGCAAACTGGGCGATGACACCAAAACTCCCAGCCTGATCAAAACTGTAAGAGGCGTTGGCTACATGTTCTGCGCCGAAGTCAGTATTGTCGACACTGTCGAATAAGCGCACCTGCTTGAGCGCCCGGCACCTGCGACGCGCTCGGATCACGCAGGGAGCGCGAAGCCTGCAGGTTCCCACATCGTATGTCGGGCTCGCGGCGCGGGTTCAATGCGCCCTGCGCGCAGCCACTCCGATCGACCGTTTGAAGCAGGCCGCGCCCGGTCCGGGCGAGGCTTAGCGTTCCTCTCAAGCAGCACTTCGGCTGCAGTTTTTCTATTGCGGGATCCGCTTTGTAATCGTTGATTTCATCTTCTTATCACGGTGTCGGACAGGCGCTGAACGGTGCGCGGCTGGAACTGATTCACAGCCATTGCGTAGGTGGATCGTCTTGAGTTGATAAGCCAAATGAGGAACCATCCATGAACACCATCAAGCGTTCATTCAGTCATATTGCTATTGCCATTGCGGCCACGGGTGCTTTGGCGCTGCCCGCTGTGGTCACCTACGCGGATTCCAACGCAAGTGATTCCACCAGCATGGAGCAAAGCGTCAAGCAGGGCTGGAAGGAAGGTGTGATCGAAGGCGCGTTTCTGTTCAACACCAATCTCAACCCGCTGGATATCGACGTCGAAGTAAAAGGCTCCACCGCAATTCTGACCGGCTATGTCGACACCGATGCGGCGAAGGCGCTGGCGGCGGAAGTGGCTCTCAGTGTCGATGGCATCACTGAGGTCGACAATCAGATCAAGGTCGACAAGGCGAAATCTGCCAGGGATGACGACGGCATGGATGATCTGAAATCCGATATTTCCGACGCTGCCATTACCACCAAGGTGAAATCCAAGCTGCTGGCCAACACACAGGTATCCGGGCTGTCAGTCAATGTCGAAACCAAGGATCGCGTGGTAACCCTTAAGGGCGAGGTCGATACCGATACCGAGCGAGATCTGGTGTATTACATCACGCGCAACACCGATGGCGTGCGTGGCATCAACAACGAGCTTTCAGTCAAGAAGTAAATGACTGGCGGGTCGGTGCAGGCGGGGCGGGCGCTTCTGGCTTGCCTGATAAACGTCGCGGTATCCGGCCCGGAAAAGATCGTCAGGAGCAACGTTATGTTTAACAAATACTCTATTTTTGCTGCCGCCATCTGCGGTTTCAGCGCGCTGAGCATAACTCCTGCGCAAGCGGATTCCGAGCCGCGCGATGGTTATCGCAGCGGTTTTTACATAGGCGCCAACTACGGCGGATTCAAATCACGTGGCGACGAGTTCGATGACGACAATGATTACTACGAAGCGGTGGTCGGTGGAAATATCTCGCCGTACTTTGCCATCGAAGGCAGTTATACCGACTTTGGCGACTTTGGCGGCAAACTCGCCTCGGCCGACCTGGACGGCTATGGCATAGCTGTTATTGGCCGTTTGCCGATCACGGATGTGTTTTCGGTGTATGCAAAAGCCGGCCAGTTCTTCTGGGAGTCCGACGTGGATGTCCTGGGTGCTCGCACTGACGTGGAGGGCGACGAGCCGTTCTTTGCAGCAGGTCTGGATTTTCTGCTGACTGACCATTTCAGCGTGGCGCTGGAGTACAGTCGGTATAAGTTTGATCTCAGTGATTCCAGCCTGCCAGACGCGCTGGATGACTACGAGACCGACATCGACACCGTCAAGCTTGGCGCCAAACTGTTGTTTTGAGCGTCATCCATTGCTTGGTACACGTGACACAGCAACCGATGCAGGCAACACGAGGATACGATCATGAATAAACACGAATTCAAAGGTAACTGGCAACAGCTCAAGGGCAAAGTCCAGGAGCAGTGGGGCAAACTGACCGGTGATGACCTCACGCGCATAGATGGTCAGTACGAGCAGCTGGTCGGGATGCTTCAGGAGCGCTATGGCAAGAGCAAGGAAGCGGCGGAAAAAGAGGTCAATCAATACCTGAACCAGACCCGCCACTGATCAGTGGCGGGTCCGCCAACCTCGAGCAACCGGGGCCTGCGGCGCGAGCCGCCGCGGGCTTTTTATCCGTTCCGAGCGGGTACTGATCCGCACTGATTCACGCCGCTCATCGAGCCATGTCCCTGCAGCGGCTCAACCCTCTGCAGCGGCCCATTCTCCTCAGCAACCCTTTACAGCAGAGCGGCGCGCGATGCGTATCCGGGCCAGCAGGCGCTTCAGCAGCGTCGGGCCACCGGCTGGTGATGGGCTGCCGAGATTTCCGCGGCCGGCGTATACACAGACATCGCGAGCGATGCTGGCCAGTTGGTCCACACTGAGCCTGGAGGGTGACTGCTGCATATCAAAGACCCCTGCTTCTGGTTATCGGTATCGTGGATCCGCTCGACCGCATAAGGCTGAACGAGCGCCCTGACCGGCAACTCAGCAATTGGCATTCCAGCTGTGCATAAAGTGTTTGGAATCATGGATCTATACAAAAGCATTGGCCCGCTTCCTGCCTTCCCTGTAAATTGCACCGACAGCATCTAAGGAGCCTGTCGTGGTTGAGTTGGCTGATCTTGCGGCGCTGCTGCTGATGGTGGCCGGGATTCTGTATTGGTGGCGCGCCCAGGGTGTGCGCGAGCTGGCGGTGAATGCCGTGCGCGCCTATTGCCGGGCGGGGGAGGTCCAGTGGCTGGACGAGACCGTGGCGCTGCGCGGCTTCTGGTTGAAGCGCGATCCCCGGGGTCGCTTCTGTATCTGGCGGTCCTACAACTTCGAATTTACCGACACCGGGGAACAGCGCCACCAGGGGCGAATCATTCTGCTGGGCCGTCAGGTCGAAGCGATACAACTGCGGCCCGATTGGCTGCATTGATAACCGCTGTGCCGAGAGTGAGCGCACGGGCAAACACGGAACAGCGGGGAGTAGATGATGCGAGGCTTGATCTGGGCACTGCTGGTGACGGTGCTGGTAGGTTGTGCGGCAATCGCGGGACGCCAGCTGGATGCGCAGTTTGGCGCCGAAGACGTCCGGCTGCGCGCCACCAGCGCTGACTATCGCACGCATATCGCGCCCATCCTCGAGAGCCGTTGTGTCGTGTGCCATGGCTGCTATGACGCGCCCTGCCAGCTCAAGCTGAGCAGCTTCGAAGGGCTGGAGCGGGGCGGACACAAGACCAAGGTCTACGATGGCACCCGCTTGCTGACCGCCTCGCTGACCCGGCTGTACGTCGATGAGACCCGGGTTGAAGGCTGGCGTCAGCGGGGCTTCTTTCCGGTGTTGAACGAGCGCAGCGCAGCGGCCGATCTGCATGGCAGTGTGCTGGCGCGCATGCTTGCGCTCAAACAGGCGCACCCGCTGCCCGACCAGGCGGTGTTGCCCGACAGCTTCGACTTTTCTCTGGATCGCAACCAGCAATGCCCGCGCGTCGAAGAGTTCGACAGCTACGCCCGCGACTACCCCCTGTGGGGTATGCCCTACGGTCTGCCGGCGCTGAGCGATGCGGAGCACCGCCAGCTGGTGGACTGGTTGGCGAAAGGCGCGCCAGGGCCCAGGCCACTGGCGCTGTCGCCGGCAGAGCGCGCGGAACTGGCGCGCTGGGAGGAGTTCCTCAACCAGCCAGACAACAAGGCTCGGCTGATGAGCCGCTATATCTACGAACACCTGTTTCTGGGCGCCCTGTATTTCGCCAATCAGCGGGACGGCCGCTTTTATGAACTGGTGCGCTCGCGCACGCCGCCCGGTGAACCCATAGACCTGATTGCGAGCCGGCGTCCCTATGACGACCCCGGTGTCGAGGCGTTCTACTACCGCTTGCGGCCACGGCTCGAGAGCGTACTGGTCAAAACCCATATGCCCTATCTGCTGGATGACGCCCGCATGGCGCGCTGGCGGGAGTGGTTTCTGGAGGCGGATTACCAGATCACTGCACTGCCGGGTTATACGCCCCAGCTCGCCGCCAATCCCTTTGCGACCTTTGCGGAGCTGCCGGTGCGCAGTCGCTACCGGTATATGCTCGACGAAGCGCAGTACACCATCATGGGGTTTATCAAGGGGCCCGTGTGTCGCGGCCAGGTTGCGCTCAATGTCATCAACGACCATTTCTGGGTCGTGTTCGTCGATCCCGACCGAGTGGATCAGGAGTATGACAAGGCCTTTCTGGCAGAGGCCAGCAAAGACCTGGGCCTGCCCGTGACGCGCCAGAGCAACGTCATGGCGCTGGCCGACTGGTTGGCCTACTCGCGGGAGGAAAAGGCCTGGCAAATGCGCAAGGGAGAGCATTTGCGGCAGCGCTTCGCCGATTCCCGCGGGCCTGCGCTCGATATCGTCTGGAGCGGCGATGGCGTGAACACCAATGCAGCGCTGACAGTGTTCCGCCACTTTGACAGTGCTACGGTGGTCAGGGGCCTGGTGGGAGACACGCCACAGACGACCTGGCTGGTGAGTTACTCCCTGCTGGAACGCATCCATTACCTGCTGGTGGCCGGGTTTGATGTCTACGGCAATGTCGGGCATCAGCTGGTAACGAGACTCTATATGGACTTCCTGCGCATGGAGGGCGAACAGAATTTTCTGGCGCTGCTGCCGGATAGCGCCCGCGAAGAGGCGCTCGCGCACTGGTATCGGGAGGCGCCTGAGGAAGCGCAGCAGTTTGTCGGTGGAAAATGGTTTGGCGAGTTGATGCCGTCGCAGGTCGTCTACCACAGTGAACAACCGCTGCCCGAGCTTCGTGGCCTGCTTAAACAGCGCCTGGACGGCGTGTTGGACAGGCGCCATAGCCTGCGTGCCAACCTCGCACCGGCTGCGGTGAGTGCCGCTCTGCGGGAACTGGAGTTGCTGCCCTGGCAGGCTGTTGCGTTGCTGCCACAGACCAGTGTGCTGCTGGTCGATGAGGGTTCCCGGCGCCATGTGTACACACTGGTGCACAACAATGCACACCTGAATGTCTCGTCGCTGTTCGACGAAAGCAAGCGACGGGTGCCGAAGGAAGATACCGTCACCGTGGTCAGTGGCGTGCTGGGCGCCTACCCCAACCAGTTGCTGAGAGTTAACGCCGGGCAGATGCAGGCGTTTTCGCAGACGGTGGCGGCGATGACCACAGAGGCTGACTACGCGGCGATGCTGAGCCGTTACGGTGTGCGGCGCAGTGATCCCGACTTCTGGGCGCACAGCGATGAACTGCACCGGCTGTACCGCGCACAAGGCGGCGTGGAGGCCGGCTGGTTGGATTTCAATCGCCTGGACAACCGCTGAGGCGCTGGTTAGCTGGCTTCAGCTGTGGTAGAACGTGACGCTTGATCAGATACTGCGCTGCATGAAAATCGCAGGCGAAGTCGGTCGTGTGTCGTTGCTGGCAGTGTGTCACCGGGTGCGCCAGCTGCCCTGTTGCAGGCCCTGTCTGCTGCAATTGTTGATGGAAGCGCGCTGTCTATCGGGCGGTGCGCACCGCACCTGCGAGCCCCGCAGTGGGAGCCCAACAACGTAGGCAGTGCCGATCACAGGACCACAGACAGTCCTACCTGCAATGCAAATCAAAAGGAGAACGGTGAATGAAAATTGATATCGGTATTTCGGAACAGGACCGCTCGGCGATCGCTGATGGGATGGGGCGTCTGCTCGCGGACAGCTATACGCTTTATCTCAAAACGCATAATTTTCATTGGAATGTCACGGGTCCGATGTTTCAAACCCTGCACCTGATGTTTGAGACCCAGTACACCGAGCTGGCCCAGGCCGTGGATGAGATCGCCGAGCGCATACGCGCACTGGGCTTTCCGGCGCCAGGTACCTACAGCGATTATGCGAAGCTGACGTCGATCAAGGAAACTGCGGGGGTTCCCGAAGCGAAGGAAATGATCAGGCTACTGGTCGAAGGACATGAAGCGGTAGTAAGAACCGCGCGCTCGCTTTACCCGGCACTGGAAAAGGCCAGTGATGAGGCAACCAGCGATCTGGTCACCCAGCGCATCCAGTTGCACGAAAAGACGGCGTGGATGCTGCGCAGCCTGCTGGCCTGAAAAAAAAGCCCGCCGCCGTGTTTATGCGGCGGCGGGCTGACTGCCCTGGAAGTCAGTCCAACCTACTCCCTCGAGTACTAACCCAATCGCTTACCTATTCACACACCTAATCACTAGCCAAGGCATTGAGCCGATACTGACCATGGGTCCGATCGTTCCCAACATCGCCCGTTCCCGGGCGATGTTGCCCGCTGTCGCTTACAGGAAGTAATCCTGATTCTCAAAACCGAACTCTGCAGCGCCCAGGTTGCGGCCTAACTTGAAGGCGTTGTTAGCGACATGGGTGCGGCCCACATTCATATCCAGCCAGTAGCGGTTGATGGGGTGTTCGCGGAACGTGCCCTGTGCACCGCAGCTCAGAAACAGCTCGTTCATGGCATCGGTACATTTCTTTGAAACCAGCGACGCATCGAAACGCATTTTGATGCGCTCGTTGATGGTCAATGGCTCGCCGCCGTTAACCGCCTCCATCATGCGGTCCATATTGCGGAACAGAATCGTGCGCGACTCGTCGATAGCGCTCTCCGCCAGCGCTACGGCATAGGTGGCCTGGGGATCCTGGGCTACGCGTGCACCGTCGTTGAGGCCGGTGCGGTTGCGGTTGACCACGATAAACGCATCCAGTGCGCCGCGCAGTGCGCCGATCGCCGAGGTCGAAACCGCGCGCGGGAATATCTGTCCGAAAGGCAGGCGGAAGATCGGGTTGGTGTTGACCGCGTTGCCGGGGTTGTCGCAATGAAAGCCGTCAAGCGAACGGTGCAGCCGATATGCGGGCACGAACGCATCGTCCACCACGATATCGTTGGAACCGGTACCTTCAAGGCCCGATACATTCCAGTTGTCGACCACGCGGTAGTCACTGCGGGGCACCAGGAAGGTGCAGTAGTCTGGCGCATCGCCGTCTTTCTCGGGCGGCACCATGGCGCCCAGGAAGGCCCACTGGCAGTGCTTGGAGCCGGAGGAAAAGCCCCACTTGCCCGACAGCCGGTAGCCGCCCTCGACGCGCTTTACCTTGCCCACGGGCATATAGGAGGACGAGATCAGCGTGCTGTCGTCGTCGCCCCATACGTCCTGTTGTGCGCGGTCGTCGAACAGACCCAGCTGCCAGTTGTGTATGGCGACCACCCCCAGCACCCAGGCGGTGGACATGCAGCCTTCGGCCAGGATCATCTGCACTTCGAAAAATACCGAAGGTGGCATCTCCAGGCCGCCGTAGCGCGCCGGTTGCATGATCTTGAAAAATTTGGCCTGTTGCATCTCTGCGATGGTTGCCGCGGGCAGTTGGCCTAGTTTTGCAGTTTCCTTGGCGCGCTCACGCAGTGCGGGCACCATCGCCCGAGCCTGCTGATACAGTTGTTGTTCACTCGTCATGTCGTCGCTGAACTGGAGCTTGCGGAGTTGTTGTTGCGCATTCATCGTGTAGTCCTCTCGATGCAGACACTGCGCCGCAGTGCGTGAGAAAATCTTGGCGTATCGGGGCGCGGCTGCCATCACTTGAATAGGGTAAGCGTTGGTCAAACCGCGCGATATTTGATCTGGATCATCCCTGGTTCCAGCGGTGACCCCATACCGACGGCACGGCGCTCTCGGTGGGGGTGTACTCGCTCCAGTCCAGTTGTACGCCGCCAAACCCGTATTCCAGCGCAAAGCCCGCGGGACTTTCCACGTAGATCGACACCATGCGGTCGTTGGTGTGACGGCCGAAGTCGGTAATGATCCGGACGTCGTGTTTGCGCACGCGATCCATCATAAAACCCAGCGTGTCCAGGTCTTCGACCTCAACCATCAGGTGCACCAGGTTGCCGGGGTGCGGGTTGTGATCCTGGAACAGTGCCAAAGAGTGGTGACGCGGATTGTTGCAATGCAGGAAGTGCAGACCCTGGCCGGGATCGTCCGGGTCCGGGCTGAACTGAAAGTGCATATAATCCACGGGACCAAAGCCCATGACGCCGGTAAAGAATGCGTAGCTGGCGGCCAGGTCCGGAGTTGCCACGGCGATATGGCCCAGGCCCATATTGCCGTGATAGCCGGTGACAAACCGCTTTACACCAGCCGGAGATACCAGCGGCGAATAATCCAGCTGCATGCCGTAATAGAGTTCGCACAGCAAACCGCCGGGCGCCGTGAATGCCACGAACTCGCGGACCCGACGCTGCGTGGCAGCTTCGGTATTGCCGCGCTCAAACGGAATGCCCGCCACGTCCAGTTCGGTCAGTGCCTGTTGAAACGCGTCGCGGCCGGGCAGTTCCCAGCCGGCCGTGACGAAGCGATCCTGCGCGCCGGGGACAATCCGAAACCGGTACGGATACTCGTCCATTTTCAGATAGAGGTTGCCGTCCTCCGGCATCCCCGGCGCCCGCATCAGACCCAGCACCTGGCAGGCGAAGTGCTCCCAGCGCGCCAGGTCCGTGGATTCGATAGTGACATAGCCCAGCGCGCGTATATCCATGCTTGTGCTCCTCGCCGGTCCGGTGTCAGGCCGCGCTGATGGAGCGCATGCGGTTCAGAGTTTCCTCCACCGTGGGGCCGTCCATCGCCACGTGTTCCTTGTGCATGGTCGAGCTCGGGTTCACCTCGGCCTTGTCGACATAGAACTGGGCGTACCACTTGCGCACCATGTTGATGGGGCCGTCGCCGTCGCACAGGATCGGGTTGTCGATCAGCACCTTGTTGTCCCAGATTTCCACGTCCTGCTGGAACGACTCGATGGTGAGCCTGGTGTAGGTCTCGACCATGGCCCGATTCTGCTCTTCGTTCAGGCTCGGGTTCTTGCGCATCATCACACCCAGGTTGATATGGAACTCGCCGGTGTTGACGGGCACGTGACTGACCAGCAGGTGGGTGGTCATGGGATGGCCGTCCATCATGCCGGTCATGGTGGTGGTCATATACGCCGGACCTTCGTAGTGCGCCACGCTGGTCATGGGGCAGTCGCCCTCGGTGAGGATTTCATGCCCGCCCACCATGTACTGGGTAAAGGTGTGGCCGTCCTGCACGTTGCGGAACGAGCGCACGGTCGAGTAGTGCACCGGGCCGAAGTGCGCCATGTCCGACATATTGTCTACCAGCTCGCGGCAGTGGCTCTTGATGGGCACCTGGGTCATCACCCAGTCGGTCCACTCGCCGGAGTAGTAGTCGTCCATGATCTTGGGCGCGACGCTCATATCGCCCTCGCTGCCTTCGGGGTCGTTCCACACCAGCAGCAGACCGTTGCGCTCAAGGGTCGGCCAGGACTTGATCACGGCGCGATCGGGGATGCGCTTGGCGTAAGGGATATGGTCGCAGGCGCCATCCTTGCCCCAGCTCCAGCCGTGGAACGGGCACACCAGGGAGTCGCCGTTGACATGGCCCTTGGAAAGGTCAGCGCCCATATGCGGGCAGTAGGCATCCAGCACATGGATTTTGCCGTCGTCTTCGCCGCGGTAGACCGCGAGCCGCTTGCCGAAGTAGTTCATGGTCTGCGGCTTGCTGGTGAAGGTGTCGGCCTTGCCCAGGACATGCCAGCCGCGCGCATAGCGCTCGGGCCATACCTTCTGCTGGATGACATAGGGTTCGCGTTTGGCTGTGGCTGTGGCTGTGCTCATTGTCGATCTCCTGCGCGGTGTACCGCTGGCGGTTAACGTGGGTCCAGTATCGGAGCACGAACCCTGGTTGGTTATCGTCTGAACAGATGAGGTGGCGCGGTATCGGGACGGAACTTGATACAGGTCAAACAATGGGCGCGGAAACCGTCTCAGCCAAGGTAATGGAGCGAGTCTGAGGGCGGGTGCGCCCGCTGGCAGGACGACATGCCCTGCCGGCCGGCTCGGTGATCTCAGTCAGGGGGCAACAATACGCCGAGCCGGACACGGCGGTCTTGCGTCAAGCCGGCTTTGCGGTATGGACTGCAGGCCTCAGGGTCGCAGCCGCGCCTGTTTTGCAGCCTGCATGCCCGCTTGGCGACCGAAGAAGGTGACGTCGGCCACCGACATGCCACTGGCATAGCCGGCGGAGGTGCGGGGGATGCCTGCCACCGTGCGGCCGGCGGCGTACAGACCGGGCACGATGGTGCCGTCGGGGGTCAAGACTTCGCCGGTGGGCAGGGTTTCCAGGCCGCCCAGGGTGAACACCGGCGGGTGGATTTCGCTGAGTCTGTAGCTGATCAGTGCAAACGGGGCCTGTTCGAAGGGCTCCAGCCACTCCGGGCTCTTGTGGAACAGCGGGTCTTCGCCCCGTGCGGCGTGTTCGTTGTAGTAGGCCACCGTGTGAGTGAGGGAGCCCTCGGGGAGTCCGGCGTCGGCCTCGACTTCCGCCACGGTTTCGCCGACGGCGACGATCTCGGTTTGCAGGTAGGCGGGGCGTTCGAAGTGCCTGTTGTCGATAAACATATAGATCGCGCCGTCTTCCTGCTGAGTGGCGAAGTGGCCCAGTCGCCCCAGATAGATATCCTCGTTGATAAAGCGCTGCCCCTGTTTGTTGACGAAAATGCCATAGGTCAGCTGGGGCGGCGGGTAGTGGGCGACGCCGACAAAGGCCTGTTCCATGTTGAGGACATTGCCGCCGGCCGCCATGCCCATCAGGATGCCGTCGCCCTGGTCGCCGGGATTGCCGTGGCGGGTACAGATGGCGTCGAGATGCGGCAGGTATTTACGGGTCATGGTCTCGTTCATCACGAAGCCGCCGGCGGTGAGTATTACGCCCTGGCGCGCCAGCAGCGTTTGCATGCGCCCATCCCGTTTCGCGACGACGCCGCGGATACGGCCCTGGGCGTCCTGGATCAGCTGCAGGGCCCGGGTGTCGGCCAGAATGGTGGCGCCCGCTTCCTCCACCCGCTGGAGCAGCGTGCCCATGAAGACCTGGCCGCCGTTGTGGTCGGCGTCTGCGGGCAGGTGCCCGCGCGGGATCGGTGTGGAGGCCTGGTTGAAGGGCCAGGCCCGCTCATTGCCGGTGTACTGCAGTGAGTCGCCGGTCATGGCAACCACATCCCGGCCGGCGAAGTACGCGCGCTTGTAGCGCACGCCGAGGGATTCGGCCCAGTCGAAATGTTCGGCGGCGCCGT
Source organism: Spongiibacteraceae bacterium (assembly GCA_034004805.1). Classification (GTDB taxonomy): domain Bacteria; phylum Pseudomonadota; class Gammaproteobacteria; order Pseudomonadales; family CAMLJR01; genus JAVEVZ01. The sequence continues at coordinate 48,652 of JAVEVZ010000001.1, forward strand.
GCACAAACATTTCCACCCGCGCCGGGTCGCTGTAGTCGCCGAAGCTGGCAAGCAGGTAGTTGCGGAAGTTGTCAGTGGAGTCTTCAAAGCCCAGGTCCCGTTGCAGGGCGGTGCCGCCGCTGCCGCCCAGGTACATCTCACAGGCCGACATCATGGTGGAGCCGCCGCCACCGCTGGCGCGCTCCAGCACGGTGACCGCCGAGCCGGCGCGCCGCGCCTCCAGTGCCGCGCTGGCACCGGCACCACCGAAGCCGACTACCAGTACATCGGTGGTGTGATCAACGCTGGCAATGGATTCGAACTGTACGAGACGCTGCATGGGAGATCTTCCGATTAAAACATTCCGAATGTAATGTTTTTGCCCGTTGTT